>JBOFXO010000259.1:0-8941 GCA_051654185.1 Vibrionaceae bacterium
CACGAGGTGCAAAGTGTCAACCGGCTGCTCACCCGTTTACAGCGTGAAGTGCAGCTTGCAGTGCCAGGCACTCTTTCTCTTGAGCAAGATCAGCGCTGTTTAAGGTTTCATCCGATTGAGTTTTTAGGTTTTTACAAAATTGCGGCAGATAGCGACCCGCAGCTGCCCGTTGCAATGGCTACTACTGCGCTAGATTGGCAAGCGCAAATTAATCGCGGCGCCTACCAACTTTTTACCGCGCAACCCATCGCCTTTAAGCAAAAGGCCCTCTCTTCTATAACCGTGCTGGGCGCAAAAGAGAATTTTTTGCATTTAGCAGACGCAATGCCTTCTTTTTTAAGCAGGGAAGGTGAGTTTTACTTGACACGCGATCCAATAACATTTTGTTTTTTAGGAAAAAAGCTTTTAAAAATACGTGGAAGCGGCGAAAATGCCGTGAGCACGCAGCTTGGTGAAGTTTTTTCTCAAGGAAACTATTTTACGTTAGAACCCAATGACTCGGGAGCTTTTGAGCGTGTCAATGTTTACTACCGATCGGATAGTTCCTCAAAGGACTCTTACTATCACCAACAGATTATGGTTCGTAATGCGCGTTGAACTGCTTTTTTCCTCTCATTACCGAAAGCAAAAAGGTAGCTTTTTGCTCACAGCCGTTGCGCTTTTGATCGTGCTTGCTTTGCTAGGTACAGGGGTGTTAACCCTTTGGCTGTCGCAAAATGCAACAATAAATCAGCAAATTTTGTCGAGTCGCGTTAGGCTAGCGGCTCAAAGTGGTGAACAGTGGATGATAAATGCGCTGTTTAGCACGCAAAAGCAAGAAGCTGAGCAAGCCGATGTAAGTGGTGAGAGTGAACGTTGTTCGAGCATGTCTCAGCAGATTGAATTTGAAGGACAAGGTCTAGCGGGATGTGCAGTTAGGCTTGGTTGTGGATTTGTCGATGATGGGCTTGTTGGGCTCTATCATCTGACGACGCAGGCCGAGTGTGGACGTGGGCAGAATACAGTGCGCCATACGCAAGCTGCGTGGATTAAGCAAAGTGAAGCAAATTTAATGCCTAATAAAGGGCAAAATTAATTTACGTTCTATTTGTGCAATTTGTCGGCATCAAGCGAGCAAAAGAAAAAAATTTAATCTTCTTCCGGTTTATAGTTACTCGCCTTGCTGCCATTAATTTCGATTGATACATTTAGCGCAATTACCTAATTACAATGCTTGCAGGATTGACTCAAAAACATGTTCAAAAAACTTCGTGGTATCTTCTCAAATGATCTTTCTATTGATCTTGGGACTGCTAATACCCTTATTTATGTAAAAGGACAGGGGATTGTCCTTGATGAACCTTCTGTTGTTGCCATTAGGCAAGATCGTGCAGGTTCACCAAAAAGTGTCGCTGCGGTTGGTTCTGAAGCAAAACAAATGCTAGGTCGTACGCCAGGCAACATTGCCGCTATTCGGCCAATGAAAGACGGTGTGATAGCAGACTTTTTCGTTACAGAAAAAATGTTGCAGCATTTTATTAAAACAGTTCACGACAACAGCTTTTTGCGCCCAAGTCCGCGCGTGTTGGTGGCAGTGCCTTGTGGCTCGACGCAAGTTGAGCGGCGCGCCATCCGCGAATCAGCGCTGGGTGCTGGCGCGCGTGAAGTTTATTTGATCGACGAGCCGATGGCGGCCGCGATTGGCGCAGGCTTGCCCGTTTCTGAAGCGACCGGCTCGATGGTTATCGATATTGGTGGCGGTACGACAGAAGTTGCTGTGATCTCACTTAACGGTGTGGTTTATTCTTCTTCTGTGCGCATTGGTGGTGACCGTTTTGATGAGTCAATCATTAACTACGTACGCCGCAACTATGGCAGCTTGATCGGTGAAGCAACCGCAGAGCGCATCAAGCACGACATTGGCTCAGCGTATCCTGGCGAAGAGCTGCTTGAGATTGAAGTGCGCGGTCGTAACCTTGCTGAAGGTGTGCCACGCAGCTTTACATTAAACTCCAATGAAATTTTAGATGCGCTACAAGAGCCATTAAGCGGCATTGTTTCAGCTGTGATGGTTGCGTTAGAGCAGTGTCCGCCAGAGCTTGCTTCTGATATTTCTGAGCGTGGCATGGTCTTAACGGGCGGCGGTGCGCTGCTGCGTGATCTTGACCGTTTATTGACCGAAGAGACTGGGATCCCTGTCATCGTTGCCGATGATCCGCTGACTTGTGTGGCGCGCGGTGGCGGTAAAGCGTTAGAGATGATTGATATGCATGGAGGCGATCTGTTTAGTGAAGAGTAAGCTTCTTAAGTTGCTTTATTAAACAACAGGTTGCGATTGCATGAATCCAATTTTTGGGCGAGGTCCCTCTTTACAATTGCGTTTGCTGCTAGCCCTGATCATTTGTACAGGGCTTATGCTAGCAGACAAGCGCTTGGGTGCATTTTCTGGATTTCGCTTTGTTTTAAATAGCATTGTCGCTCCCTTGCAATACGCTGCGAATATGCCACGCGAGGTGCTAGATGGCGTAGTGCAAGAGTTTTCGACAAAACAGCGTTTACAGCAAGAAAACCGCATGCTGCGCATTCAAAGTCATGAGTTGCGCGCTGAAAATTTGCGCCTAAGTGCTTATGAATACGACAACCGCCGCCTGCACGCGCTGCTTAACGCGCCTTTTGTGCGCAGTGAGCATCGTATGCTAGCAAAGGTGATGTCGATTGCAATTGACCCTTATCGCAGAAAAATTTTTATTGATAAAGGACGCGTGCACGGGGTGTTTGAAGGGCAGCCTGTGCTTAATGAGCGTGGCGTTGTTGGTAAAGTTTCTGACATTAGCTCGCACAGCAGCGTAGTCTTGTTGCTGACCGATAAAGAGCACGGCATTGCCGTTGAAGTGCAGCGCAATGGGCTGCGCAGAATTGCTAATGGTACTGGTAACCCCAACGCGATCACGCTTGATAGCGTGTCGAGCAGCGATGATGTGCGGGCAGGCGATCTGCTTGTCACATCGGGCTTAGGCGGCGTTTTTCCTGAAGGTTATCCGGTGGCAACCGTTAAGTCAGTCGTGTCAGATAATAGCCGTCCTTTTTCAGATATTGTGCTTACGCCGCAGGTCGATTTTGACCAGCTGCCTTATGTGCTCTTGGTTTGGTCTGATAATGTAAAAAAGCAAGTGCAGCTGATTGATGAGATAAATAACGCGCAGCAGCAGTTGCAAGAGACTGAAAAATGAACCATTTTATTTTGCGCGGCCATCTGCTAATTTGGCTCTCTTTTTTAATTGCGCTGATCTTGCAAGCGATGCCTTGGCCTAATGAGCTGACGCCATTTCGCCCGTCATGGGTCATGTTAGTCGCAAGTTACTGGGCGCTTGCGCTGCCGCATCGAGTCAATGTTGGAACAGCCTGCGTGCTTGGTCTTCTTTGGGACTTAATGCTTGGCTCAACGCTTGGCGTGCGCGGCTTTATGATGGGCATTTTTATTTACGTGGTCGCGATAAACTTTCAGCTTATTCGTAATTTATCGCTGCTGCAGCAAGCTATTTTAATTGCGCTCTTGACCATGCTGGGCAAATTTATTATCTATGTGGTTGAGCTGGCTTTGGTCAATTTTGAACCATTACCTTTTGATAAGTCTGTGGTTTTTGCAAGCATGCTCAATTTATTGCTTTGGCCTTGGCTCTTTTTATTGCTAAGGCGAATTCGCAGGCACTTTAATATTAACTAAGCACAGCTTCATGAATAAATGAAAGCTTTGGGGAACAGTTTTGTCGTTACAGCTTTATCTTGCTTCTGCTTCTCCACGGCGCAAAGCGTTACTCGAGCAGTTAGCATTGAGATTTGCGGTGTTAGCCGCTCAGGTTGATGAATTACGTAAGCACGATGAACCAGCGGCGGACTATGTTCGCCGTTTGTCGTTAGAAAAGGCGCAGGCGGGCGTGCTTATAGCGCCGCAGCCCTTGCCGGTACTTGGCGCTGACACGATTGTGGTTTGCAACGGGCAGGTATTTGAAAAACCACAAAATTTTTCGGACAGCCAGCGCATGCTACGCGCGCTTTCTGGTGGCGTTCATCAGGTGTTAACTGCGATAAGTTTTGCCACACAAAACAGCCATCTTACGAGCCTTGTCAGTACGCAGGTCTATTTTAAACCTTTAAGCGATCAAGAAATTTTCCAATATTGGCAAACCGGTGAGCCGCAAGATAAAGCTGGCAGCTATGCTATTCAAGGCATTGGCGGAAAGTTTGTCACGCGTATTGAAGGCAGTTTCCATGCTGTGGTTGGTCTGCCATTGTATGAAACCCAGCAGTTGTTTGAGCAGTTTTTGATCCTAACTCGAGAAAAATAATGAAAATTGAATTACTGGTCAATATTACACCGGCTGAGACGCGCGTTGCTTTGATAGAGCAAGGTATTTTGCAAGAAGTGCATATTGAACGTGAGGCGCGACGTGGTATTGTTGGCAATATTTACAAAGGCAAAGTGAGCCGCGTTCTGCCGGGCATGCAGGCGGCGTTTGTAGATATTGGTATCGATAAAGCTGCATTTTTGCATGCTTCTGATATTGTGCCGCACACAGAATGCGTGGCTGAGAGTGAAAAAAAGCAGTTTGTGGTGCGCGATATTTCTGATCTGGTGCGCCAAGGGCAAGATATCATGGTGCAGGTGGTTAAAGATCCACTCGGCACGAAAGGCGCTCGCCTGACTACGGACATCACTTTGCCGTCGCGCTATTTGGTCTTTATGCCAGGCGCTGCGCACGTTGGCGTTTCACAGCGCATCGCAAGCGAAGCGGAGCGCGATCGCTTAAAAGCGATTGTTTCTGCGCAGTGTGATGATTTAGGTGGATTTATTATTCGCACAGCTGCTGAAGGCGCGTCAGATAAAGAGATCATTCAAGATGCGCAGTTTTTGAAAAAACTGTGGCAAAAAGTGTTAGAGCGGCGCTCAAAAAGAAAAGCAAAATCACAAATTTATGGAGAGCCTGGGCTTGCCCCTCGTGTTTTGCGTGATTTTGTGGTGACCGACCTTGATGTCATAAGAGTTGACTCTCGCAGTG
Source organism: Vibrionaceae bacterium (assembly GCA_051654185.1). Classification (GTDB taxonomy): domain Bacteria; phylum Pseudomonadota; class Gammaproteobacteria; order Enterobacterales; family Vibrionaceae; genus Enterovibrio. Next base: position 5,037 of record JBOFXO010000259.1, read on the forward strand.
GATTTGAGATGTTACGCGAGTTTTGTGATGAATTTGTCCCTGAACTTGTACCAAAATTAGAGCTCTATGTAGGAGAGCAGCCTATTTTTGATTTATACGGGACAGAACATGAGATCCAGCGTGCGCTCGATAGAAAAGTAGATTTAAAATCAGGGTGTTATTTGATCATCGACCAAACTGAAGCCATGACCACCATCGATATTAATACCGGTGCATTTGTCGGGCGGCGCAATTTGGATGAAACGATTTTTAATACTAATCTTGAAGCTACGGGCGCGATTGCGCGGCAACTGCGCCTGCGCAATTTAGGCGGCATGATCATGATCGATTTTATCGATATGGTCGATGAGGATCACCGCAAGCGCGTGCTGCAAGCCTTAGAGCAAGCGCTCAGTAAAGATCGGGTGAAAACCAACATTAACGGCTTTACGCAGCTTGGCCTTGTAGAGATGACGCGTAAGCGAACCCGCGAAAGCTTGGAGCATGTTTTGTGCGAAAAATGCCCAACGTGCAAAGGTCGTGGCAGCGTTAAAAGCGTCGAAACGGTGTGTTATGAGATCTTGCGCGAAGTGACGCGAGTCAATCGTGCTTATGACGCCGATAAGTTTGTGGTTTACGCATCTGTTGCGGTTGGCGAAGCGCTAGAGGGCGAAGAGTCGCATTTAGTGGCGGAGCTAGAAATGTTTATGGGCAAGCTTGTGAAAATTCATATTGAACCCCTGTACACCCAAGAACAATTTGATGTTGTCTTAATGTAGGAGATCACGTGTGCGCGCAGCAAAATCAGCGGCTATTTTGGGAAAAAGAATAGCTCTTGCTTTATTAGTTGCGCTGTCACTGCTCACCCTTATTTTGCGTGTTACGCTGCCACAGCTCGACAAAATCAAAGTACCACTGCAAGAATGGGTGAAGGAGACGACCGGCTCGCAAATCCATTTTTCTTCACTCAATGGGCGTTTGCGTTTTTTACTTCCCTCCTTGACGCTTCATGATCTGGTGTTGACCTTGCCTACCGGCACTACGCTGCTAAATGCTAAGCGCGTTGAAGTGCGTTTTGATCTGCTAGAAAGTTTGTTAAATCTAAGGCCAACCTTTACCCACTTTGTGATAAACGGGCTGCAGCTTGATCTGACAAAATTGCCTAAAAGAGAACAAGATCAGCAGCCTCTTTCTTTACAGCAGCAGATCGATCAGTTTTTTTTCATTGAGCTGCAGCAGTTTTCGCTGCATAACTCCACTGTCATCGTAAAAGATCACAATGACACCCAAGCAACGTTGCAAATTAACGCGCTGGATTGGGAATATTTGCACAATCGCCATCTTGTGCAAGGCAATATCAGCGTGGCGGGCACTTCGCTTAATAAGCTGCAAATTAAGGGTGAATTTTCAAGTAAAGAAGGGCTTGCGTTAGCGGATGGTAAATTTTATCTGCAAGCTAAAGATCTCAACGTTGCCGATTGGATTTCGCCTTATATTCGCGAAGATCTGCGCCTGACTACCGCTCGTGTTAACAGCAAATTATGGCTTGAGATCGAAAAGGGCGAGCCTGTGCAAGGGCGCGTGGAAATCGTCGATAGCGCTTTGGCTTGGATGCCTAAACAGCCAACCTTAGAGCCGCAGCTCCCTGCCAGCGATAATTTTGCGGCGTTGGCAATCCATAAAGCGCGCTTTGAATTGTGGCGCGAAAATGGCGCGCTGCGCGTTGCCAGCGAGCTGCTAGAGATGCAGGCGGGCGATAAGCGTTGGGACAAGCTTTTTGTGCAGGGGCTTTGGAGGACTGATCGCTGGCAGCTCAATGCTGATCATCTTGATTTAGAACATGCGGCCGTGCTCAAGGGGCTTTTTTTTGTACCTGAAAATATTGCTAAACCTTGGAAAGAGCTCGCGCCAAAGGGGATTGTGCGCGATCTGCGCTTAGCCAAACTGGCAAATTTACCGCTCTCTTATTCGCTACGCGTGGAAAATCTTGCATTTGAGCACTGGGGCTATTTGCCGCAAACCAAAAATTTGGTGGCGGCGGTTAAAGGCAATGGCCATGATGGAGCGCTAGAGCTTGAGCTGATTGATACAAGGCTTCCTTATGGCTCTTTTTTTCAAGCAGATCTGCCCGTTAAAGAAGCTCGAGTTAATTTGCAGTGGCAACACATTGCGGGAGTTTGGAAAATCACAGGGGAGCAAGTGGCAGTAAGCTCTCCGCATCTTGATTTACAAGCGCAGTTTGCGTTGACCTTGCCGCAAAAGGGCAGCCCTTATTTAAGCTTGTATGGCGAAACTTCTGTTTACGATGTCGCGCAGTTATGGCGCTATTTGCCGGCAAGGGCGCTAAGTCCTAACCTGTTGCATTTTTTGACTTCATCGCTAAAAGGCGGGCAGGTGCATAACGCCAAAGTTATTTGGGAAGGGGCGCTTGCCGATTTTCCTTATCAGGACAAATCGGGCATTTTTCAAGTCAGCGTGCCGCTGCGCAATGGTAAATTTAATTTTTCTGATAAATGGCCGCCTTTACACGATTTAGATCTTGATCTGTTGTTTGAAAATAATGGCATGTATTTAAAGGCTTCTCGCCTTGCTATGCCTGGGGTCAAGATGCAAAACGTCACAGGAAAAATGGCGCCATTTCACGATAAACTGCTGCAGCTACAAGGTGATTTAACCACCTCTGGCAGCGAATTAACGCAGTACATGCTCGCTTCGCCCCTTAGCGACTCGGTTGGCGCCGCCTTACTGCCGCTGCGCCTTACCGGTCCGATTGCCGGCAAGCTTAAGTTAGATCTGCCGTTTGATGGCAGCCAAGCGCGCGTGTCTGGGCGTGCTGCGCTGCAAAAAGGAACACTTACTCTTGATAAACCGGCGCTGAGATTAACGCATGTCGCGGGTGAAATTCTTTTTGATGATGACAAAGTCTGGTCGCCCGCGCTCAGTGCGCGTTTGTTTGATGAGCCGCTTGATCTCACCTTTAATGGTAAAAAATTGGCGCAGCCTTATGTTGTTAATGTAAAAGCTAAAGGGCGCTGGGGAGCTCAAACGCTAAGGCGGGCATTTGATCTTAAACTGCTTGAGTCAATAAATGGCAACGGTCCTTGGGATTTAAACCTTGATTTATCTGTAAAAAACCACAAGACGCGTTTTGATTTGGCGCTCAATGCAGATCTTGCTGCGCTGCGCAGTCAGTTGCCATCTCCCTTTGATACCAATGCTCTCAATAAAGGCGAGCTAAAGCTTAAAATAGAAGGCGATGACAAAAATATCAGCGCCAAAATGACGCTGCCTAATTTTAAAACGCGAGCTGATATCGCGCTTAATGGCAGTGCGCCGCTTGTGACTAAAAGTCAGACCATTATCGGCTATGGGAAACTGTCGAAATCACAACTTGAGGGCAATACGCTAAATGTGGATTTAACGCGTTTAAGCTGGCCGCGCTGGAAAGATGTGCTTGAACGATTAGATATTTTTGGCAATTCGGCCACGCAAAAATCTATGTTCCCCATGTTTAGCCACATTGAAACTAAGATCAGCAAAGTCAAGCTTGGGGCATTTGATTTAAATCGTTTTGCTCTTAAATCGCGCCAAACCTTAGATAAAGTTGGGATTGCGCTAGATAGCAATGAGCTATCGGGCGACATTTTATGGGACAAAGCCAAAGATCATCTGGCGATTGAGATGAAAAAGGCGGCGATCACGCTGCCGGCCCCGAAAAAGCCTGCGCCAAATCGTAGCGCGCAGCCAACAGTCAAACAAGGCGCGCCAATGTTAGACAGCGCGGTGCTAAAAGCCATTCCGAATTTGACGGTGCACATCGCTGATTTTCGCTTGCAAGGCTATCCCTTAGGCAAACTGCAGGCGCAAGTAAGTAAAACAGCGAGTAAGTTGTCACTTAATGAGTTTTCATTAAAAAGCGAAGAGAT
>JBOFXO010000260.1:0-1105 GCA_051654185.1 Vibrionaceae bacterium
CGTCGACATCCTCGTCAATTTGCGGCAATTCTTCGACTTTTAAACGCAATTTGGCAAGGCGTGACTCGTAATAAATGGCCACCGTCGCGCCGTCTTCTTTAGCCTGCTGCATATCGTAAATGTGGATATAATCGCCAAATACCGCGCGCGTGTCGCGATCTTCGCTAGAAACGGGCGTACCAGTGAAAGCGACAAAGGTTGCGTTCGGTAGTGCGTCGCGCAGGTGCTGGGCATATCCTACTTGATAAATGTACTTAGAGACTAAAGCCGTATCTTTTGCGTCAGTTTCGCCACTTTTTGCGGCTATTGCCGGCATTTTTTCTTTAAGTTTTGCTGCAAATCCATATTGAGTGCGATGCGCTTCGTCGGCGATCACCACAATATTGTGCCTGTCAGACAAAAGCGGAAACTGATCTTCGTCTTCGCCGGTAGAAAATTTTTGAATGGTAGCAAACACAATGCCGCCCGACGGCCGGTTGCTAAGCGCGGCGCGCAGCTCTTGCCTTGTCGCCACTTGCACCGGCTGCTCGCGCAACAGATCTTGCGCCAGCGAGAAAACGCCAAACAGCTGCCCGTCAAGATCGTTACGGTCGGTGATCACCACTATGGTCGGGTTTTCCATCGCCGCTTCTCGCATCACGCGCGCAGCAAAGCAGGTCATAGTGATACTTTTGCCGCTGCCTTGCGTGTGCCATACCACGCCGCCTTTGCCTTTTTGCGCCGAATTCACCTCAGCGCGTGAGGCGCGCACCACTTGCTTAATTGCTGCGCGCACTGCATGAAACTGATGGTAACCGGCGATTTTTTTCACAAGCCGCCCATCGTCTTCAAACAATACAAAAAAGCGCAAATAATCAAGCAGATATTCAGGCGCAAGCAGCCCGCGTACCATGGTCTCTAGCTCATTAAACTGCCCTAAAGGATCAAGCGTGACGCCATCAATGGTACGCCACTGCATAAAACGCTCAGCATTTGCCGACAGCGACCCAAGCCTTGCCGCCGACCCATCCGAAATCACCAAAATTTCATTGTACTGAAACACATCGGGAATTTGCTCTTTGTAGGTCTGAATTTGCTCGTACGCTTTCCACAGATCGGCGTTGAC
>JBOFXO010000261.1:0-7166 GCA_051654185.1 Vibrionaceae bacterium
CACTGCAGTGATCCTATTCGTGTCTATTCGCACATTGCGCCTTACATGGGTGGGCCTGAGCGGATCAAAAATACCAATGGCGCTGGTGACGGCGCGCTTTCAGCATTGTTGCACGACATGTCGGCTAACCGTTACCACAAAGAAAACGTGCCCAACTCAAGCAAGCATCTTCACTCATTTTTAACGTACAGCTCATTTTCGCAGGTGTGCCGCTACGCCAATCGCGTCAGCTATGAAGTGCTGATCCAGCATTCGCCACGTTTAACACGCGGCTTGCCCGAAAAAGAAGATTGCTTAAAAGAAGTGTATTGGGATCGTTAAGCGTTTCTTGATGCTGTTTGCTCATAAAAAAAGCCGCGAAAAGCGGCTTTTTTAGTGCAAATTTTAACAAAGGACTATTTTTTATAGCCATCGTTATGTACAGCGTTGACGGCGCGCCCTGATGGATCGGCGCAATTTTTAAAGCTTTCGTCCCACTCGATAGCTTTAGCGCTAGAGCAAGCGATAGACGGGCCGCCTGGCACACACTGCGCCGCGCTTGCAAGCGGGAAAAGATCATCAAAAATTTCGCGGTACATGTAGCCTTCTTTAGTAAGCGGCGTGTTGTAGGGGAAGCGAAACTTTGCGCTTTCCATCTGCTGATCGCTGACTTTTTCTTCGGCAAGCGCTTTTAATGAGTCAATCCAGCCATAGCCTACGCCATCGGAAAACTGCTCTTTTTGGCGCCATGCCACTTCATGGGGAAGCAGATCGGCAAAACATTCGCGCAGTAAATGTTTTTCAATTTTGCCATTGCCGCACATCTTATCTTGTGGATTAAGGCTCATGGCGACATCGATAAACTCTTTGTCTAAAAACGGCACGCGCCCTTCAACGCCCCAAGCGGCCAGCGATTTGTTAGCCCTTGCGCAGTCAAATTGGTTAAGCGCGAGCAATTTACGCACAGTTTCATCATGAAATTCAGCCGCATTCGGCGCTTTATGGAAATAGAGGTAGCCGCCAAAAATTTCATCTGCGCCTTCGCCAGACAAAACCATTTTGATCCCCATCGCCTTAATTTTTCGCCCCATCAAGAACATCGGCGTAGATGCGCGGATAGTGGTAATGTCATAAGTTTCAATGTGATAAATAACATCACGCAGTGCATCAATCCCTTCTTGCACGGTGTAAGTCAGTTCATGATGCACAGTGCCAAGATGCTCAGCCACTTTACGTGCGGCGCTAAGATCGGGTGCGCCTGGCAGGCCAATGGCAAAGGAGTGCAGCTGTGGCCACCAAGCTTCACTTTTATCATCGTTTTCAATGCGCAGTGCGGCAAATTGCTTGGTGATAGCGCTGATGATGGAGGAGTCAAGGCCGCCAGAAAGCAGCACACCGTAAGGGACATCGGTCATCAGCTGGCGTTTTACTGCAGCTTCAAGCGCATGTTTTAATTTAGCCTTGTCGGTGGTGTTATCTTTGACTGCTGCAAAGCTTTGCCAGTCACGCTTGTAGTAGCGCTGCGGCTCGCTGTGATCTGAGCTTAAAAAGCTGCCCGGTGCAAACTCGCTTATTGTGTTACACACCGAAACTAACGCTTTCATTTCTGAAGCGATATAGTAGTTGCCGTGCTGATCAAAGCCTTGATAAAGGGGAATGATACCAATATGGTCGCGCCCGATCAGGTACTTGTTAGTGCTGCAATCATACAAAATAAAGGCAAAAATACCATTGAGCGCTTCTAAAACTTCAGAAAAACGCTTATGCAATTTGTCTGCAGGCGTCGTGTTTTTTAGACGCTGATACAGCGCTAAAATGACTTCACAATCTGAGTCGGTTTGAAAATCATAGTGCTCGGCAAGCTCACGGCGTAGCGCTTTGTGGTTATAAATTTCACCATTGACGGCTAAAACCAGATTTTCATCCGCGCTATAAATGGGCTGCGCGCCGCTGTCGATCCCCACAATTGCTAGACGCTCATGCGCTAAAATGGCATTTTCGCAGGCGAAAATCCCAGACCAGTCAGGCCCACGATGGCGCATCTTTTTAGACATCGCCAGCGCTGTTTCTCTAAGCTCTGAAGGGTTAGATTTAATATCGAGAATTCCAAATATAGAGCACATAGATCCTCACTAGCGTTAATTTCATGATGGTGTCGTTTTATGACGCTGATTTTTTAAAAATTAGCTAAAACAACGTGTTAGTTAACGAAAAACTCGCCATTAACAACGGTGGCTTTGACTTTAAAACGGCGATCAAAAATGGCTAAGTTGGCAATGTATCCTTTTTGGATAAGGCCAAGTTTATCACCCATGCCAAGAGCTTTAGCCGGATACAAAGAGGCCATGCGCACCGCTTCTGGCAGTGCAATGCCAACATGCTCAACGCAATTTTGTACAGCTTCTATCATGGTAAGCGCTGAGCCTCCTAGCGTACCATTTTCATCAACGCACTTGCCATCGCGGTAGTAAACTTTGGTACCCACAAAATTAAAGCTATCCATTTGTGTGCCCGCCGGCGCTGTTGCGTCGGTGACTAAAACCAATTTTTCTCCTTTTTGCTTATGGGCAATGCGCACGTTCGCGTAGTCAACATGCAGACCATCAACAATGATCCCAGCGTACACGTCGGGTGAATCAAAAATGGCGCCGATCATGCCTGGCGCACGTCCAGAGAAGCCGGACATGGCGTTAAAAAGGTGAGTAGCAAAGCTTATTCCAGCCATAAAACCTTGACGCGCCTGCTCGTAGGTCGCGTTAGTGTGCCCCGCGCTTACGACGATGCCCGCTTGCGCAAGGCGTTGGATCTGCTCTTCTGGCGCAAGTTCGGGCGCTAGCGTCACCTTTTTGATCATGTCGGCATTGTCCACCATAAATTGCACCATCTGAGGGTCAATGGGGCGGATAAAGTGTGGCCGGTGGATCCCTTTGCGCTCCACATTTAAATATGGACCTTCTAAATGCAGCCCAAGCGCCTGATTTTCATACTGCTTTTTAAATTCGCGCATGGCTTGCACTGAAGAGCGCATGTCTGCATCAGAGCTTGTGATAAGCGTGGGTAAAAAACTGGTGCAGCCTGAATGCTGGTTAGCAAGCTGCATGGTGCGCAGGGTGTCAGCGGTAATTTCATCATTAAACATCACGCCGCCGCAGCCATTGAGCTGTAAATCGATAAAGCCTGGCGAAAGGTAGGCGCCGCTTAAATCGTGCATGAAAATATTTTTCGGTAGCTGACTTTGAGGAACAACTGCTGCGATTTTTCCTTGGTCGATGATCACCGCATGGTCGGTTAAAATATCGTGGCCGGTTAAGATGTGGCAATGGGTTAACGCATACATAGTGGCTCCTCAGGCATCGGCAAAAAAACAGTACATTGGTTTTCATCATAAGGTAAGGATTGTGATGGCGCTAAAGCTTTTGTTTTTTAGTCTGCACTTACAGTGAACAGGATCACAATTGTGCTGATTTTTTTTGGGCGAAAGGGGCCGCCGGCATAAACTGAAAGCGAACAAATATTAGATGAGGCAATCTAGTTAATCACTTTTTCATGCGGTTATTGTGCTAGCAATATGTTCTACCGTACTGAGATCTATCACAAGGGGATACATGTGAGTGTGTTAGGATATTTTCAAAAAGTCGGCAAGGCATTAATGGTGCCTGTCGCTACATTGCCCGCCGCGGCAATTTTAATGGGCATCGGCTATTGGATTGACCCTAATGGTTGGGGAGCCGACAGTGCGCTAGCTGCATTTTGTATCAAAGCGGGGGCGGCGATCATCGACAACATGTCGGTATTGTTTGCCATCGGTGTTGCATACGGCATGTCTAAAGATAAAGATGGTGCCGCGGCGCTTTCTGGTTTCGTTTGCTTCTTAGTGGTAACGACTCTGCTTTCTCCTGGGGCTGTTGCTCAAATCCAAAGTATCGATGCGTCAGCTGTTCCTGCAGCCTTTGGTAAGGTCAACAACCAGTTTGTTGGGATCTTAGTGGGTATTGTTTCAGCTGAGCTGTACAACCGCTTCTCTCATGTTGAGCTGCACAAAGCATTGGCTTTCTTCTCAGGTAAACGCCTCATCCCAATTTTGACTTCATTTGCTGGGATCGTGATTGCATTTGTACTGATGTACGTTTGGCCTGCAGTGTTTAACGGATTGGTAAGCTTTGGTGAAGGTATCCAAGGCATGGGCGAAATTGGCGCAGGGATCTATGCATTCTTTAACCGTCTTTTGATCCCAGTGGGCCTACACCATGCACTTAACTCTGTGTTCTGGTTTGACGTTGCGGGTATCAACGATATCCCTAACTTCTTAGGCGGCGCAAATTCTCTTGCTCAAGGTAAAGCTGTTGCTGGCGTAACAGGTATGTACCAAGCAGGCTTCTTCCCAATCATGATGTTTGGTTTGCCAGGCGCTGCGCTTGCGATTTACCACACAGCTAAAGAAGAAAACCGTGCAAACGTGGCTTCAATCATGATTGCTGCTGCATTTGCTGCCTTCTTTACTGGTGTGACAGAGCCTCTTGAGTTCTCTTTCATGTTCTTAGCACCTGCGCTGTATTTTGTGCATGCACTTTTGACAGGTGTTTCTGTCTTTGTTGCTGCGTCAATGCAGTGGATTGCAGGCTTTGGTTTCTCAGCAGGCCTTGTAGATATGGTGCTTTCTAGCCGTAACCCACTGGCTGTAAATTGGTACATGCTGCTGGTACAAGGTCTTGTGTTCTTTGTGCTTTACTACAGCATTTTCCGCTTTGCTATCGTTAAATTCGATCTAAAAACGCCTGGCCGTGAAAGTGAAGGTGATGAAGCGCCACAGCAAGCTGGCTCTAAAGAGAGCGCTGTGCTTGCGCGTCAATACCTTAAAGCGCTAGGTGGCCACGACAACATCACTGGCATCGACGCTTGTATCACGCGTCTTCGTTTAAACGTAAGAGATGCGAGCATCATTAACGACAAAACGTTAAAAGGACTTGGTGCAATGGGCGTGGTTCGTCTTGGCAGTGATAGCATGCAAGTTGTGCTTGGGCCTCTTGCTGAGATCATCGCGGGTGAAATGAAAAAAGTCAGAGCGGGCGAAGACCTCTCTAGCGTGCAACTTCCACACTAAATCCATTCGTTAATTGACGATGTTAGTTACTGAATGAGTTAGTTAAAAAGCCGGCACACCATGCCGGCTAATTTTTTAAAAACAGGACGCTTTTAGGAGATTTCATGGAAAGCAAACTCAAGGTTGGTTTTTTATCTGCTGCGGTAATGTTAGGTTTATCAGGATGTTCGTCGCTTTCTCCGGTTGAGAAAACAGCGGCGTTAGCCAATTTAGATATCAAATATAAGCTCGAAACAAATTTTGCTGCGCAAGAAGGGGTGAATTGCCAAGAGCTTGGCGCAGACTGGGCTTCGTGCTCTAAAGTCGTCATGAAAATTACCAATCCAGGCCCGCAGATCAGCGGTGACGACTGGAAATTGTACATGCACAGCATTCGCGTTATTTTGGATGTGGCTAACAAAGACTTTAATATCCGCCACGTGACAGGCGATCTGTATGAGCTGACGCCAACAAGCTCATTTAAAGCATTTAAAGCTGGCGAAACGGTTGAAATTCCATTGATTGCGGAATACTGGACGCTGTTTGAAACTGATTTTATGCCACGCGCTTACGTGGTAGTCGGTGACGGTAAACCGCAAGTTGTCAAATCGCTTGATACCGAAGACACCAGCCGTTACGTCGAAATGGGCGCGAACTGGAAGCGTACTCCAGATGATAAAAACGTGCTTGCAACAGCCGCTTCACGTTATGAAAAAAACAAAGATGTAGAACATCTTGAGCAAAAATACCTGCGTACAGCAATTATCCCTACTCCGCTTCGCACAAGACCACTTAATGGCAATCTTGACATTAGCGCTGGATTTAAGCTGAGCAACCACTCACTTGACGAAGCACAGCTTGCCGCTTTCTCAGCTCGCGCAGAGCGCATTGGCCTAAACCTAAAAGGTCAAACTCAGCTGCGTATCAAGCACGATGCAAGCAAATTCAAAGGTAAAGAAGCCGTTTCAGGTGCTTACCAACTTGCGATTGGTCAAGGCGGCGTTGATATCATCGGTTACGACTCAGTCGGCGCGTTCTATGGGCTACAATCTTTGCTCGCACTCACTCAAACCGGTCAGCACCATATTCCAATGCTTAGCATTGAAGATGCGCCGCGCTACGATTACCGTGGCGTGATGGTCGATGTTGCGCGTAATTTCCACAGCAAAGAGGCGATTTTACGCACTATCGAGCAAATGGCGGCTTATAAAATGAATAAGCTGCACATGCACTTAAGTGATGACGAAGCGTGGCGTTTAGAGATCCCTGCGTTGCCAGAGCTTACCGAAGTTGGTGCTAAGCGTTGCCACGATCTTAGTGAAACTGCGTGTTTGTTGCCACAACTTGGCTCAGGCCCTGATGCAAATAACAACGGCAGCGGATTTTTCTCGCGCGCAGATTACATTGAGATCTTAAAGTTTGCTAAAGCGCGTGGTATTGAGGTGATCCCTGAGTTTGACATGCCAGCGCACGCTCGTGCTGCGGTCACGTCAATGGAAGCGCGTTACCGTAAATATGCAGCCCTTGGCGACATGGCAAAAGCAAACGAGTACCGCCTAACGGATCCAGACGATACGTCGAATATCACAACCGTGCAGTTCTATAACAAACAAAGCTTTATTAACCCATGCATGGATTCATCGCAGCGTTTTGTTGATAAATTGATTGCTGAAGTTAAAGCTATGCACGATGAAGCAGGTCTTGCTTTGACTTCATGGCATTTAGGTGGCGATGAGACGAAAAACATTCGTCTTGGCGGTGGCTATCAAGATCCTAAAACAGAAGAAGTGGTTGCGTGGAAAGGCAACATTGACAAGAGCAAAGAAGACAAGCCTCTTGCTAAATCACCTGTTTGCCAAGCGCTAGTAGCTAGCGGTAAGGTGAAAGGGTTTGATGAATTGCCAAGCCATTTTGCTGAGCAAGTGAGTAAAATGGTGGCTAAACACGGTATTGCTTCTTTCCAAGCGTGGCAAGACGGCCTTAAATACTCTAAAGATGCCAAATCTTTTGCAACCTCAAAAGTGCAAGTGAACTTCTGGGACGTTTTATACTGGGGCGGCACTGCAACAGGCAACGAGTGGGCAAACAAAGGCTACAACGTTATATT
>JBOFXO010000262.1:0-1196 GCA_051654185.1 Vibrionaceae bacterium
TTAAACGGCATTACGCAAGATAAAAAAAGCAACTCCACCACCGCAACAGCTAATATCGACCCGAGCATGGGCTGGCTTTTAAAACACGACAGCCAATTTACCATCGAAGAGCCGGTGCTCTCTTTAGCGGGCGCTAAAAATATCTCCAACATTTTTCTTGGTAATACCTTGTCTATCGAGCCTGGCGAAGGTGAGCCGAGCAACTACTTTACCGCGAAAACCAAAAAGCAGCAGTTTGCCGATGATCCTAGCGCGCTCAAATTGCGCCTTACTGCCGAAGATTTGTCGGGGATCAGCGAAAACACGCAAATTGTTTATCGCGGCGTAGACGTAGGGTTTGTCTACGAAACATCGCTTGATGTCAATCAGCTCTTTATCGATGTGATCATCTACCCTCAATATCGCCATCTGATCAAAAGCGGCTCACGCTTTTTCCGCTCAGGCGGTATTTCGGGAAAAATTAGCACCGATGGGGTGGAATTTAACGTGCCCGCCGCCGCGCAGCTTATGCAAAGTGCTATCAGCTTTACTAGCACCGGAAACGCAAAACTTGCCAATAAATATCACCTTTTTGATTCCGAATCTCAAGCTAAGCAAGCCAATAACGCAAAGCCTGGCTACAAAGAAGTGGATCTGATTGCACAAACCTTGCCATCGATTTCAGAAGGCAGCCCCGTTTTATACAAAAACGTTACCGTAGGTAAAGTGGCTCAATTCTCGCTTGAAAAAGATTATTTAAGGATCAAACTGTTAATTGAAAACCGCTACACACATCTGCTCACCAGCCAAACCGTGTTTTGGGATCAATCAGGCATCGATATCCGCGCAAGTTTAGCAGGCGTGAATATACAAACCAGCTCTTTAAAATCGATAGCAATTGGCGGGATCTCTTTTGGCAATATTCCCGGCGTGACCAACAAAAAAAATGGCAATTGGATTTTATATAACAGCTTAACTGATGCACAAAACCAAGGGCTAGCGATTAATTTCACCGCTGAGCACGCAAACGGCCTTTCTGTTGGCAGCGATATACGCTTTCAAGGGATCAAGGTTGGCGAAGTGACCGCGCTCTCCCCAGCCTTTAACCGCGCAGGCGTTATTATTGACGCAAAGATCTATTCACAATTTGCCAACAACATTGCTAAAAAATCGAGCTATTTTTGGCTGACCACGCCAACGCTTAGCCTGACTCAAAC
>JBOFXO010000263.1:0-1032 GCA_051654185.1 Vibrionaceae bacterium
AGTTGATCCACGTAAAGCGGCGGTAGCTGCTGCCATTGCTCGCGCTAAAGCACGTAAAGCCGCGCAAGAGCAAGGTGCTGATACCACGGCCGCGGTTAATCACAGTGAACCGGCAACCGAAGCGCCGAATGCTGAAAGCACGGCAACGCCAAGCGATGTCGCTGCCGAAAACGTTGATCCACGTAAAGCGGCGGTAGCTGCTGCCATTGCTCGCGCTAAAGCACGTAAAGCCGCGCAAGAGCAAGGTACTGATACCACAGCCGCCGTTAATCACAGCGAACCAGCAACCGAAGCGCCGAATGCAGAAAGCACGGCAACGCCAAGCGATACCGCAGCTGAAAACGTTGATCCACGTAAAGCGGCGGTGGCCGCTGCCATTGCTCGCGCTAAAGCGCGTAAAGCAGCGCAAGAACAAGCTGCTGATACCACAGCCGCCGTTAATCACAGCGAACCGGCAACTGTAGCGCTTAATGCTGAAAACACCGCAGCGCCAAGCGATACCACTGCCGAAGCGGTTGATCCACGCAAAGCGGCGGTAGCTGCTGCCATTGCTCGCGCTAAAGCGCGTAAAGCCGCGCAAGAGCAAGGTGCTGATACCACGGCCGCCGTTAATCACAGTGAAGCGGAAACCGAAGCGCCGAATGCAGAAAGCTCGACAGCGCCAAGCGATGCCACTGCGGAAGCAGTTGATCCACGCAAAGCCGCGGTGGCGGCTGCCATTGCTCGCGCTAAAGCGCGTAAAGCCGCGCAAGAGCAAGGTACTGATACCACAGCCGCCGTTAATCACAGCGAACCAGCAACCGAAGCGCCGAATGCAGAAAGCACGGCAACGCCAAGCGATGCCACTGCCGAAAACGTTGATCCACGTAAAGCGGCGGTAGCTGCTGCCATTGCTCGCGCTAAAGCGCGTAAAGCGGCTCAGGAACAAGCAAAAACTCAGGCGAGTGAGGAATAAATGGTTTTCAAAATAGCAAGCTCCCCTTACACGCATAACCACCGCAGCACTAACGTCATAATGCGGCAGGTGATGCT
>JBOFXO010000264.1:0-2086 GCA_051654185.1 Vibrionaceae bacterium
ATCAATGGTGTGCGAGCGGTGTTGACGCGAACCGGCGATTATTATGTTGGCCTTAATCAGCGCTCGGCGATTGCGCGTAAGCAAGGCGCGCACCTTCTTATTTCTGTGCATGCCGACGGATACCATGAACCGCAGCCACACGGTGCATCAGTTTGGTTATTGTCGCGTACGCGCGCAAATAACGAAATTGGTCGCTGGATCGAGCGCCATGAAGAGCAGTCAGAGCTGCTTGGCGGCGGGGCACTGCTTGAGCAAAATAATGATGCTTATTTAAGCCGCGCGGTGCTGGATTTGCAGTTCAGTAATTCGCAAAAAGAGGCTTATGACGTTGCTGTTGAAGTGTTAAAAGAGCTTTCCGGTGTAACCACTTTGCATAAGGCAAGTCCTGAGCATGCCAGTCTTGCAGTATTAAAAGCCCCTGATATTCCTTCACTTTTAGTAGAAGCTGGCTTTATCACCAATCCTGAAGAAGAGCTTTTGCTCATCACTAAATCGCATCAGCAAGATATCGCTCATGCTGTTTATAAAGGGGTGCGGCGTTATTTTGAGCAGTCACCGCCGGCCGATACGCTGCTGGCTGCGTTAAAAAATGGAGTGAGTCATAAGGTTAAGCCCGGCGAGTCGCTTTCGATGATCGCGCAAAAATACGGTACCTCGGTGCTAGCTATTAAAACAATCAATAAGCTAGATTCAAATGTGATAAGGATTGGCCAAGTGCTTAAAATCCCAAATATTGATAGTAAGTCGCTTGCGGCAAATAAGTTCTACTACCAAAGAGGTATACTGCTAGCCGATACGCGCTAAATTTAGCTGGCAAGTTACGGCAACAGATGTGAATTTGTGGGAGCATACAAGGCTCCCACAAAGTTTTATGAAACAAAAATATTTATTTTTGATTTATAAAGAAAAATTTTTAACACAATTTTTATCTTTGATTAATTTATCAACAATGCAAGATAAGCTTTGCGCTGTAGCAAAGGCTCTCTTACCATGCCGTAATAAAATCCTCGCAAATAATAAAAATAGGTTATGACAATTCAGGTTTTGCCGGCGCGCTTAGCTAACCAAATTGCTGCAGGCGAAGTGGTTGAGCGTCCCGCCTCAGTAGTAAAAGAGTTGGTTGAAAATAGCATTGATGCCGGTGCAACCAGCATTGAAGTGGTGATAGAAAAAGGCGGTAGCAAGCTTATTCGTGTTAGCGATAATGGTTGCGGCATTGCTAAAGAAGAGCTGGCGCTTGCGCTTTGCCGGCATGCGACGTCGAAGATCACTTGTTTAGCCGATCTTGAGGCGATCATCAGCTTAGGATTTCGCGGAGAAGCGCTGGCGAGTATCAGCTCTGTGGCGCGCTTAACGCTCAGCTCGCGTACAGCGCAGCAAGAGCAAGGATGGTCAGTGCATACGAAAGGGCGCGATATGGAGGCGGTGCTAAAACCTGCTGCGCATCCGATTGGTACAACGGTTGAAGTGTGCGATCTGTTTTTTAATACGCCAGCTCGAAAAAAATTTTTGCGCACGGAGAAAACAGAATTTAGCCATATTGATCAATTGTTAAAGCGCATTGCTTTGAGCCATCTGCACATTACGCTGACATTGACCCACAATGGCAATTTAGTACGTCAATATCGCGCCGCGTCGACGGATGTGCAAAGAGAGCGCCGCCTTGCTGCAGCATGCGGTAACAGCTTTGTTAACAATGCGTTAGCGATAAGTTTACAGACACCACAGTTAGCGCTGCGAGGCTGGATTTGTACGCCGCAAGGCGCGCGTTTGCAAAATGACATTCAGTATTGTTTTGTTAATCAACGAATAATAAAAGATAAATTGATTAATCATGCAATTCGGCAAAGTTATGCTAATTTAATAGATCTTGAGCAATCTGTTGCTTACGTGTTGTATATTGATATCGATCCACAGCAAGTCGATGTTAATGTTCACCCGACTAAGCATGAGGTGCGATTTTATCAAGCAAGATTGGTGCATGACTTTATTTATCAAGCAACAAGTGATGCTTTGCTGCAGGCAAGTGAGCACGCAATGCAGTTAAATGAGAGTGGCAATTTAAAGGGCGCAGATTTTTCAGTGC
>JBOFXO010000265.1:0-1482 GCA_051654185.1 Vibrionaceae bacterium
GGAGCAAATTTCGCAATATTTAAAATTGAAGGCTAAGAAAAGCAAAAAAAACGGTAAAAAAGATCACGGCTGCAGCAGCACATTGCATTGACTCGAAGAAAGCCAAAAAAAAACACAAAAAAAAAGCAGTCAGGGATTGCCAAACAAAAGAGGATCCATCATCATACTTAACAGAATAAATAAACTAGAAACTAAAAAAGGCGAACAAATGACTAAGACAAAAAGCGACCTGCTAGCGGATTTCAGGCAAGCAGCAGCTAGCCAGCCAGCAACAAAGACGGCACAAGATATTGATAACACCAAATCACCATTAACAGAACTGGATCAAGCGGCATTGCGTGCGCACATTGCTAGCAGCGCGGCGCCGTGGCTATTGGCGTTTTATGACTTGAGCCTTGCCACTGGATGGCGCACAAATGATGTTTGTAGCATGCGATTTTCTGATATCGATTTCAAAGAAGGCACTGCAGGGATCATTGTTGCGAAACAAACAAAACAAGCACAAGCGCGGGCTTTAACGAAATCAATTGAAGCAGTTCGCACGGCACAAAAAGCTGCAGCAGTAGCAGCGGGCGACGCTGTAGCTTACATGCTGCTAGATAACGCAACTCATGATCAAATCGTTGCGGGTATGACAGCAGAACAAAAAGAGCAAGCTTTTGCTGCAGTATCAAAAGCAAAAGTAAAAACCGACAACAAAGCTTTGCCTAGCCACTTGCTACAGCTATTAGCAGCAATGCAGCAAGAGCGCGGCGCGCAGGCCAACGATTACATTTTTTCGCGTGCATTGAGCTGCAGCAGAAACGGGACGGATAAAACAGACGGCCATTTATCACGCGTTACTATTTACACTCACATGAAAAAAGCGATCGCTGCAGTGGCAGAAAAGCTTGAAACAGCGGCTAAAAAATTGAGTGCTTATTCGCTTAGAAAGTCTTTTGCTATTAATTTGCTGGCAGTAGCGGGAAGCATTGAAATAGTAATGGCTGCCTTTGGTCACAGCTCAACTGCTATTACACAGCGATATTTAAATCTAAATGACAGCGTTAAAAAATATCAATTAGAAATGATCAACGCGCACCAAATTAATTAAATTCTCGACCAAATAAATAAAGGGAAATAAAAGATGAACGGCGAACGAATGCTTTATGACACTAACAAGCGCATTACAGAGCGCTTGCACTATGCAAAGCGCAAGCGGCTTACTTACAAAGCGATAGCCGAGCAAGCTGGCTTTACAGTCTCGCAAATAAGGGATTTAGCGCACGGCTTTTATAAGATAAAAGTTTTTAGCGAAATTCAAAAAAATAGAATTAATGATGCAATCAATTATTTAATAAGTAAACGCGGGTAATATGGGAAATAAAAAAGCAGCGTTTGCGGCGCTGCTTCTTTAAATAAGTTATCAACCAAATAAATAAAGGAAAATATAAGGTATGAGTTTTATTATAGAAACAAACAGCGATTTAGTAAATGCGCAAT
>JBOFXO010000266.1:0-7260 GCA_051654185.1 Vibrionaceae bacterium
AACAGGCAGCTCAGCGGCAAGTAGCGCGGTTCTTGCAACAATATCGGCTAATAGCAATAAACTTGCGCCAATCAGTGCGCTAAGCGGTAAAAGGTAGCGGTTATCGCAGCCCAGCCACAATCGTAAAAAATGCGGCACGATAAGGCCAACAAAACCGATGATCCCAGCCATTGCCGTGCTTGCGCCAATTAACAAGCTGATCATTAAGATAAGCTTAGTGCGTAATTTTGCGCAGTTTTGCCCGCGCAGCATTGCTTGCGTTTCGCCAAGCATTAAAAGATCAAGCTGTTTAGCTTGCAGCATAGCCGCAAAAAGGACCGGCAGCATGACAAAGGCTAATGAAAGCTGCGGCCAGCCAACGCCCGACAAGCTACCCATCAGCCAATAGATAAGCTGTCTTAAATGCAGCTCGTTACTAAAGTAAAACGCCCAAGTCACCAGCGCGCTCGATAAAATGCTAAAAGACATGCCCATCAGCAGCAAACGGGCTGTAGAAAGCTGCCATTTTCGACAAACCCATACAAGTAGGCCGGTAAAAATCACCGCGCCTAACATGGCGGTGACCATGGTGCTAAAAGCGGTGATATGCAAAGGAAAGCAAAAAAAAAGTGCGACGAGAGCAAGGGTTGCGCCGCTTGAGATCCCAAGAATGCCAGGCTCTGCGAGTGGATTGCCGAGCAACACTTGCAGCGTACCGCCACAAACGGCTAATGCTGCGCCAACTAAGATGGCCGCTAATGCACGCGGCAAGCGCAGTGTCGTCAGCAGCTCATAGTGAAGCGGCTCTAAATTGAAAGGGTTAAAGGTTGTTTCGCCAATAATAAGCGCGGCAAAAAAGAGCGTGATGGTCAGGATCAGCGCCGCGAAAATAACACAGAGCCAGCGGCGGCGACTTTGTTCTATCAAAAGAAAAAAAGACATGTTGATATCACAAGAATTCTGGCTCTCGACAATAGCGATAAATGCATTAAATTTCAACGCAAAAAATAGCAGCCACTTAACTCACTTGTTTTATGGAGACGATGTTATTATTGCGCCCAAGCGTGATCTTAAAACGCCCGCGGATCCCAATGTGGGTCACAAAAGGCCGTAAATGGGACGCAGGAAATTGAATTCGCTGACCGTTTTCCTCAGCCTCAACCATAATGGTCGCAGCTTGCCCAGAATAATGTCGCAAAAAAGTAGTGTAATAAATGTCAAGTCGAAAATGAAATTCACGCATTGTAAGCCGCCCTCACTCAAGCAGCTTACAATACTAAAAAAAAATGCTTTTGCAAGTCAATTAAACATTTAATGCGTTGTTGATCTTTTCAAACAAGTCATTTGATAAATTAGGCAGCTGCTCTAACTGCTCAAGCTGTTGTTTCATCAGCAGTTGTCGCGCGGGATCTAGTTTGCGCCACTTCAAAAGTGGGTCGATAAGGCGCGAAGCAACCTGCGGATTAGACTCGTTGAGCTGCGTTAAAATCTGCGTTAAAAAGCGGTAGCCGCTACCATCACTTGCGTGAAAGCGCAGCGGGTTTTGCTGAGCAAATGCGCCGATCAGCGAGCGAATTCGATTGGGATTTTTTAGGCTAAATGCAGGATGTTCAAGCTGTTTTTGTACAACCGTTAAACAGTGACCAGCTGGATTTGTCCCTTGCAAGCTAAACCATTTGTCCATAACCAGTCCATCGTGCTGCCAAGTTTGGCTAAATTGCGCCATCAATTCATCGCGACAAGTAAGCTCGGCGTAATTTGCAGCGCTTAAGGCGGCCATGGTGTCTGTCATGTTTGTGGCTGTGGCAAAATGATTTTTGACCAGTGCATCGCCTTGCTCGCTTAGGGCAAGGTAGCTTAAGCAGCAGTTACGCAGCATACGCTCGCCGATGGCTTGATGGGAAATGCTGTACTGTGTTTGCGCATGGTTATGGTAAAGCATGAAAAAGGGCTCAAACAGCGCATCGCTTAAAATCTGCCTGAGTTTTTTGCGCACCTCAAAGATCGCTTCAACGTCAATTTGCTCATACCAGCCTGCGATTTCATTTTCTGACGGCAGCGTAAAAATCTCACTGATCAAGGCATTATCTAGCGTATGGCTAAGCAGTGTGACACGAAACGCTTCAATCACTTCTTTAGGCAAATCGCTCTCTTTACCGGCTTGCCAATTTTCTATGTTGCGTTTGATGTGACGGGTGAGCAAAAGCTGACTGGCATCCCAGCAAGAAAATGGATTTTTTGCATGATGCATCAATAAGATAAGTTCACTGTCACAGTAGTCGTAGTGCAGCTTTACCGGCGCTGAAAAATCGCGCAGCAGTGATAAAACAGGCCGCTCATCCACATGGTCAAAAACAAATTGTTGCTTGTCTTTTGTCACGTGCAGCACGTTAGCAATGGTCGCGCCGTTAGATTGCAGCGGGATCACCGTACCATTTTGCCGGTACAGCTCGATATCAAGTGGTATGAGCAGCGCCTCTTTGCGTGCTTGATCAAGGGTTGCCGGCGTGTGCTGACTTACAGTAAGGGTCACTTGCTGTTTTTTCTCATCATAGTCGCAGCTAACAGACAGCTCTGGCGTGCCTGATTGGCTGTACCAAAGCCGAAATTGGCTTAGATCAACTTTGCTGGCATCTTGCATTGCCTGCACAAAATCATCGCAGGTTGCAGCAGTACCATCGTGACGGGCAAAATAGAGCTGCATCCCTTTTTGAAAATTTTCCTCACCGAGCAGCGTGTGGATCATGCGGATCACCTCGCTGCCTTTTTCATACACGGTTAGCGTGTAGAAGTTATTCATTTCGATGACTTTTTCTGGGCGGATCGGGTGCGCCATCGGACTTGCGTCCTCAGCAAATTGCGGGCCGCGAATAATGCGCACATTTGCGATACGGTTTACCGCGCGCGAGCCAAGATCGCTGGAAAATTCTTGATCGCGAAAGACCGTTAATCCCTCTTTAAGGCTTAGCTGAAACCAGTCGCGGCAAGTAACGCGGTTACCGGTCCAGTTGTGGAAATACTCGTGACCAATAACGGCTTCAATTGACAAATAATCTTGGTCGGTCGCAGTTTTGGCATCGGCTAGCACGTATTTAGAGTTAAAGATATTAAGCCCTTTATTCTCCATTGCGCCCATGTTGAAAAAGTCGACTGCAACAATCATATAAATATCGAGATCGTACTCTAAATTAAAGCGGCGTTCATCCCATGCCATCGCTTGCTTGAGCGATTGCATAGCGTGCTCTGCGCGGCTTAAATTGCCTTTATCAACAAAGATCTCAAGCGCAATATTTTTGCCACTTTTGCTAATAAACTTATCGCTTAATTTGTCAAAATCGCCTGCGACCAGCGCAAACAAATAGCAAGGTTTTTTGAATGGATCGTGCCATTTTACCCAGTGGCGCCCATCGTCTAAAACGCCGCTTGCCACTTGATTTCCGTTACTTAATAGGTGCGGTAAGCTTTGCGGTGCTATGATGGTGGTAGTAAAAATGGCTTGCACGTCTGGGCGATCGAGGTAATAAGTGATCCGGCGAAAGCCTTGCGCTTCACACTGCGTACAGTACGCGTCACCTGCGAGATAAAGACCTTCAAGTGCGGTATTTTCTTTGGGCGCAATTTGCGTTTCAATTAAGAGCTCAAAATTATCTGGTACATTTAAAAGCAAGAGTCCATCATGCTGCACGTTATAGTCCGGCCACGCTTTACCATCTATTTCTACGCGAATAAGTTTTAAACTTTCGCCATTTAAAAACAAGGTGTTATTTGATGCATCGTGCGAGGTTGCTGGATTTTTTGTAACTTGGCTGCAAGCAATCACTTGCGTTGCGCTGTGGCTTAACGCAAAGTTA
Organism: Vibrionaceae bacterium; assembly: GCA_051654185.1. Classification (GTDB taxonomy): domain Bacteria; phylum Pseudomonadota; class Gammaproteobacteria; order Enterobacterales; family Vibrionaceae; genus Enterovibrio. The sequence continues at coordinate 3,831 of JBOFXO010000266.1, forward strand.
AGATCAATGGCGCTGATAGTGAAGTTGCTCGGCTGATAATCACTGCGCAATGTGGCACGCGGCAACGTTTCGTGAGATGAGGACTCGTAAGACATGTGAACTCCTTGATATCGAAATAGAATAAACAGCGTTATCTTAAATTAGCTAAAAAGTAAACCCAATATTGTAACGACTTGTGCATGATCAAATTGGTATTCTAGAGCTTAAGCATATTTGGTATTATGATCGGACGTCGATAAAAGTTGGCCGATTGGTTTAATTGCATCTTACTGATCTAATATTGATTTTTGCATATTTTCCTAAGATCAAGCGCTATTTATTACACGCAGACTTGAGATGGCCATTTGAGGTACACATTTGAATGCAGCACCCCCTAATTTCATCATTGCTTGATACTGACGCTTATAAGCTAAATATGCAGCAGGCTATTTTTCATCACTACCCTTTGGTGACGGCAAGCGCTCAGTTTCATTGCCGCAGTGTTGAAGATTTAAGCTTTTTAAAAGATAAGTTGCAGCAGCAAGTTTTTGCGCTGGCCGCTTTAAAATTTAGCCAAGATGAGCTCGATTATCTTGCCAGTCTTGATCTATATCAGACTGATTATTTAGAATTTTTATCCACATTTTCTCTAAATCCTAAACATGTGCGGATCAGCGTTAAACATGATCAGCTTACTGTGACGATCAACGGCCCTTGGTTAGATATTATTTTGTGGGAAGTGCCGCTGCTCGCTGTGATCTGTGAGCTGCGCAATCAGCATTGTTATCCTGATGCGACCTTAGAGCAGGCGCTTTTGCGTCTTGACGACAAATTAGCTGCCCTTGCGCAGGCTGATAGTGATTTTAAATTTGTTGATTTTGGAACGCGGCGCCGATTCTCAAAAAAAGTGCATTATGCGATTGTGGAAAAACTTGCGAGCCACTGCACGGCATTTGCGGGCACCTCGAATTTGTGGTTAGCAAAACAATATCAATTAAATGCAGTGGGTACGCAGGCACACGAATGGTTTCAAGCTCACCAGCAACTTGCCGGCGAGCTTGCGTCGTCGCAGCAGCTTGCCTTGCACCGCTGGCTGCAAGAATATCCTGATAAATTAGGTATTGCGCTCACCGACTGCATCAATATGGACGCTTTTTTGAATGATTTTTCTCTTTATTTGAGTCAGCAGTTCACAGGGCTTCGTCACGACAGCGGCGACCCTATTGTGTGGGGAGAAAAAGCGCTGCGCCATTACCACAAATTAGGCATTGATCCATTAAGCAAAACGCTGGTTTTCTCTGACGGTTTAACCATGGAAAAAGCGCTGCAAATTCATCGCCATTTTGCCGGTAAAATCAATGTTTCATTTGGGATCGGCACGCAGCTGACTTGTGATTTGCCGGATGTGACAACGCTCAATGTTGTTATAAAATTAGTGAGCTGTAATGGTCGACCGGTCGCTAAGATCTCCGATGAGCCGGGCAAGTCTATCTGCCAAGATCATCGTTATTTATCTGAGTTAAAACGGGCATTTAATCTTTAGCAAAAGATCAAAAGAAAAGGTGGCAATGCCACCTTTTTTTGTTTCATTTTACGTCGCTTTCTGCAGGGGCAGATGGCTTTATCGCCGCATAGACTATGCCGATAAGCAAAGTGCCGGCGGCGATTGCCGCTAAGTAAGGCATAACGGGCATGATAGCATTAGGGATAAACATGACAAAAATGCCGCCATGCGGGGCCATCAATTTTGCGCCAAACAGCATAGATAGCGCTCCTGTTAGTGCGCCGCCAGCCATGCAGACAGGGATCATGCGCAGCGGATCGCGCGCAGCAAAAGGGATTGCCCCTTCTGAAATAAAGCAAAGGCCAAGAATAAACGCAGCGCGCCCGCCTTGCCGCTCAGCAGAAGTGAATTTTTTACGGGCTAAAATGGTTGCAACGCCTATTCCTAGCGCAGGTACCATTCCTGCCGCCATGATAGAGGCCATAGGGGCGTACGTTTGTGAGGCTAGCAGCCCAACGCCAAAAGTATAAGCGGCTTTGTTAACCGGCCCACCGAGATCAAAGCACATCATCGCACCAAGTAGCGCGCCAAGCAGCACAGCGTTGGCTGAGCCCATTTCATTTAAAAATGAAGTAAGACCTTGCATGATTTGCGAAACCGGCTCACCCACCACAAACACCATGACAAGGCCGGTAATAAGGCTGGCAATAAGCGGGATCAAGAAAATAGGCTTTAGCGCATTCATTGATTCTGGCAGCGGTAATTTTTCTGCGATAATTTTAGCGCTGTAACCTGCAAGAAAACCGGCCACAATGCCGCCTAAAAAGCCCGCACCCGTTAAGCTTGCTAGCATGCCGCCAATTAATCCTGGCGCAAGTCCTGGCCTGTCGGCAATTGAAAAGGCGATAAAGCCTGCAAAAACCGAGATCATCAAAGCAAATGCGCTGTCACCGCCAATTTTCATCAGCGCTGCCGGCAAGGTGCCAGCCTCTTTAAATGCCTCTATGCCAAAAACAAAAGAGAGTGCGATACAAAGACCACCTGCAACAACCAATGGCAGCATGTGTGATACGCCGGTCATTAAATGCTTGTAAATATCTGAGGTGATAGAGGTTTGAGAGGGCTTTGTCTCTTTTTCAGTCGCAGCGGCATGGTGGTAAACTTTTGCTTGTGATGCAGCAAACTCTAAAGTTTGCGCCGTTTTTTTCAGCGCGGCGCTTGTGCTTGTGCGGTATACTCGCTTGCCGGCAAAGCGCGCCAGATCAATTTCAATATCGGCGGCGATAATAACAAAATCCGCCTCATTTATCTCTTGCTCGGTGAGCTGATTTTTCACGCCCACAGAGCCGCGCGTTTCAATTTTGACGCTATAGCCAAGCTTGGTCGCCAGCGTAGTTAGCGCTTCTGCCGCCATAAAAGTGTGCGCAACGCCTGTCGGGCAAGCTGTGATCCCAACAACTTTTACGCTTTCGTTGTCCGATTTTGTTGCTGAAGGCTGCGCGTTAAGCGCGCTCTTTTTTAAAATGACGCACTCTTTTGCCGCCCTTTGCAAAAATAATTGCGGCTCATCAAAGCAAGCTTTTATCGGTGCTTGAAATACCGGCATGCCGATGAAGCGCTGCGCATTGCTGACAGGTCCTAATAAGATCACAAGCTCCGCTGCGGCAATTTGTGCATCAGAGAGGGGAGTGGCTTGGGTTAAAGAGGATTGCATCTCTATTTCAACAGGCCACTCAAGAGTTTGCGCTGCATTTTTTAGCAGATCAGCGGCTAAAATTGTGCTAGCAATGCCGCTTGGGCATGCAGTAACAATGACAGTTTTCATTTTTTATTCTCTCACAACTTAATTTGTATGGTTGTGGCAAGTGCGTGCACTTGCTCAATGCTCTCGACGCCAACATTAGTTTGTGTGACAGCCAGTGCAGAAAGGGCTGTAGCAAAAGCAAG
>JBOFXO010000267.1:0-2471 GCA_051654185.1 Vibrionaceae bacterium
CCTCCCTTTGGTTAATATTTCATCATCTAAATGGAGAGGCTAACGGTACTTCAGGATCCGGTTCATGAGTTATTCTGTTGCGCAAATCTCTACGAATAACTTCTATTGACCAAAACCAGATCAAATGACCAACAATTTCTGATACATGCTCATACCAAGGTAAGCTAAACACGGATGGCGTTAGACCTAGCATGGGGAATGTGATCAGATGAACAAAAAGCTGTGCCAGTGCGCCGGCAAATAAGCCTTGCCATAATTTAAATATAGGAAGGCGCTCTGTTACAACGCAGTAAGAGACAGCAAAAACAATAGAAAAGATGATGTGTGTTACACCAACCCAGTTAAATGCATGGCCGGCAAAAGTATAAACGGCCTCATTAGGGTCAAACACTCCTAACCAATCGCGTAAGAAAACGTACGGCGGGTTTAAAAAATTTCGAGAGCAATCAATCTGCCCTGCCGCGCGGATCAAGGATTCAGATGCGCAGGCTGCGTCAAATATATCGGTAGGACTACGCGGTGGCAGTGGATGCTCTGCTCCCCATTTTACAAATGAAGAAACAATACCAGCAATTAAACCAATGAATACCGCTAATCCATAACGCCTTCTCGAGGGGTCACTTTGTTCAAGAAAATTCATGTTAACCTTCATTAAATTGGCAAAAAAACAAAAGCACTATCAAGTAATTTGAAATAGCTCGAAAAATTACACCTTATAAAAGGTAGTTTAAGGTCACAGCCTACACAAGATCATGATCTAGCAAGACTATTGCCTATTTACCTTTAATTGCATAAATGGCAATTAAAAGCCTTACCACTGCCCTTTTTTTCTCGATGAAAAACCGAGTTAAAAGCTGCCGCTTACTGCAAAAGCCAGCTAATCCATTGAAGTTATTGCTGCATATATCGCTAAATTCGGGTACATTCTTGCCTATCAATGCCCTTTGCAAATAAATGCTCAGCCCTAACGCCGCTCTTGAGCGCGCAGCTGTTTGTTTTAATGATGAATGCGTTAATGACAAGGGCGCGCTTTTGCCTTTTTACGCGCAGCCGCGGCCGGGCTTTTCTTGACCAAATACCAAGTAGGATCGCATGCTCCAAGATATTAAAAAAACACTCTGGACCACCGCCGATAAACTGCGCGCCAACGTAGACGCCGCCGAATACAAACACATCGCTTTAGGCCTGATCTTTTTAAAGTTTATCTCCGACTCATTTTCTAGCCGCCAAGCTGAGCTGCGCCGCCGTTTAGCCGATGAAAACGACGAGCTTTATTACGCAGACGCAAGCGCCGCCGACATTGACGCTGAGCTTGAAGATCGCGACTATTACCGCTCCGCCAACGTGTTTTGGGTGCCAGAAAGCGCGCGCTGGGAAGCTTTGCGCGCCAACGCGAAGCAAGCCGACATTGGCAAGCGCATCGATGACGCGCTGGCGGCAATTGAGCAAGAAAACTTAAATCTAAAAGGCATTTTAGATAAGCGCTACGCCCGCGCCCCGCTGCCTGCTGGCAAACTTGGCGAGCTGGTCGATTTGATTTCTACCATCGGCTTTGGCGAAGATCAAAGCAAAGCGCGCGATATTTTGGGACAAGTGTACGAATATTTTCTCGGCCAGTTCGCTAGCGCCGAAGGAAAGAAAGGTGGTCAGTTCTACACCCCACAATCAATTGTTAAAACGCTGGTTGCAGTGCTCAATCCGCACCAAGGCAAGGTTTATGATCCGTGCTGCGGCTCTGGCGGCATGTTTGTGCAGTCGGAAAAATTTATCGAGGCGCACGGCGGCAAGCTTGGCGATGTGTCAATTTACGGCCAAGAGTCCAACCCGACCACATGGCGCTTAGCCGCGATGAACCTTGCTATTCGTGGTATCGATTTTAATTTTGGCCGCGAGCCTGCCGACACCTTTACCAAAAATCAGCATCCCGACCTGCGCGCCGATTACGTTTTAGCCAACCCGCCGTTTAATATCAGCGACTGGTGGCATGGCTCGCTTGAGGGCGATGCACGCTGGGTATATGGCACCCCGCCGCAAGGCAACGCCAACTACGCTTGGCTGCAGCATATGCTTTACCACTTAAAGCCCACCGGCCGCGCCGGCATTGTGCTGGCCAACGGCTCGATGTCCTCTAGCCAAAATAGCGAAGGTGAAATTCGCCGCGCCATGGTCGACGCGGACGTGGTCGAAGTGATGGTTGCGCTGCCAGGGCAGCTCTTTTTTAACACGCAGATCCCCGCCTGCCTGTGGTTTTTGGCGAAAACTAAAACCACCCGCCAAGGCGAAGTGCTGTTTATCGACGCGCGCAAACTCGGCAAAATGATTTCGCGCGTGCAGTGCGAGCTTGACGATGAGGCAATCGCGCGCATTGCTAACACAGTGCTGGCGTGGCGCGGCGAAGATCTCTCGAGCATTTGCGGTTTTGAGCAAGGTTATCAAGATATTGCCGGATTTTGCCGCAGCGTAAAACTTGC
>JBOFXO010000268.1:0-1037 GCA_051654185.1 Vibrionaceae bacterium
CTTCAATTGTGCGAAAAAACACTGATTTCGTGCGGATAAAAACCATACGTCCAACAGGAAAGAATACAATATTTACGTAAATAGCACAGTGGCTAAGACAACTCGACCATTCGACGCTGAAGCTAAACCGAAGAAAGAATACAATTGCGCCGCGAAAACTAGCTTGGCTACGGCCTGAAATTTAAACCACGAAAGCCTATTAAATTCGCCTTTCAGATAACATTTAGTTAAGGGGCATAACGAAGCACGCCTGCGTGCGAAGTGGTTTGAAATGGGCGTAAAATTCGCGCAGCGAATGCCCATTTCAAAATGTCCCTGCTTGAATTTTTTGTTATCTGAAACCCCAAGGTTGCTAAAAGCAGGCTTGTGCCGACCAACGCAACAGCCTTAAGTAAAAGCGATTTTTCGCGGCGTGCATTGTAATGCCCCTATTCTACAGATAAACATCCACGTGACTCGACCGTTCGGCTTCAATTGTGCGAAAAAACACTGTTTTCGAGCGGATAAAAACCATACGTCCAACAGGAAAGAATACAATTTCTCAGTTGCAGCAAGCCATGCTATGCCAAAACTACCCGTTGCAGCAGAACCAACTGACTGGAAAGAAAACGGGATTACATTCGCCTATACCGCTGAAACTGCAACGCGCTCATTCGCCAACTATGTTCAAGAATGGAATGAATACGATATTTACGTAAATAGTGCTGTGGCCAAGACAACTCGACCATTCGACGCTGAAGCTAAACCGAAGAAAGAATACAATTGCGCCGCGAAAACTAGCTTGGGCTACGGCCTGAAAATTAAACCACGAAAGCCTATTAAATTCGCCTTTCAGATAACATTTAGCTAAGGGGCATAGCGTAGCACGCTCGCGTGCGCAGCGGTTTGAAATGGGCATAAAATTTGCGCAGCAAATGCCCATTTCAAAATGTCCCTGCTTGAGCTTCTTGTTATCACGGAACCGATGCACGAAAAGCATAAGAGACTCCGCACATAATGACGTGCTAACTTTTAGGAAGTAATCGGTTATAAACGTG
>JBOFXO010000269.1:0-1216 GCA_051654185.1 Vibrionaceae bacterium
TTGGGTTTATCAAGGCCAACGGCGGCAAAAATATCAACCACTTGCTCTGAAACGATGGCTTGGCCAATGATTTGGCGAATAGCGAGATCCTTTTCTTCGTCGCTGCGCTTTTTATCCGACAGCTCTTTTTTTGTCAAGATCACCTTAACTGCCTGCAAAAATGCCACTTCTTCACGTACCGCTTTTGCTTCATCTAAGGTGCAGCACAAGCTAAAGGCTTTGCTCATGGCTAGTGCATTGTCGGCAAAGCGTTTTTTACCATCCTCTTGCCCTAAAATGTGGTTGGCGGCGCCGGCTAAAAGCTTATGGCTGCTCGTAGCAAAATCGCTGTAATCAAAGCCATGTAAAAGACCGCGCAAAATGTCGAGTTTTTCATCAAGCACAGCCCAAGCTTCGGCGCTGTCCACTGTTGGCTTGCCGCGCCCATTGCTTGCGGTGTACTCCTTGAGCGCTGATTTTAGCTCGTTAGCGATCCCGATGTAATCGACCACTAAGCCACCTTGTTTGTCGCGAAACACGCGATTCACCCGTGCTATCGCCTGCATTAAATTGTGCCCCTTCATGGGCTTATCGACATAAAGCGTATGCGCGCACGGCGCATCAAAACCGGTTAACCACATATCACGCACGATCACAAGTTTGAGCGGGTCGGCGGGGTCTTTAAAACGCTTTTCAAGTCGCTTTTTTACCTGTTTGGGGTAGATATGCGGGCGTAGCAAGGCTTTGTCTGATGCTGAGCCCGTCATGACGATTTTAAGCACGCCTTTTTCTGGGTCTTCATCGTGCCACTCAGGGCGCTGCGCGATAATCGCATTATAAAGGTGCACGCAGATCTCGCGGCTCATCGCGACCACCATTGCTTTGCCTTGCTGCGCCTGATTGCGCTCTTCAAAATGCGCGACAAGATCGGCGGCAACTTTTGCAATGCGCGGCTCAGCGCCCACCACTTTTTCAAGCGCCGCCCAGCGCGTTTTTAATTTGCCTTGCTGCGTTTCTTCTTCATCTTCGGCTAATTCGTCGACATCCTCGTCAATTTGCGGCAATTCTTCGACTTTTAAACGCAATTTGGCAAGGCGCGACTCGTAATAAATGGCCACCGTCGCGCCGTCTTCTTTAGCCTGCTGCATATCGTAAATGTGGATATAATCGCCAAACACCGCGCGCGTGTCGCGATCTTCGCTAGAAACGGGCGTACCAGTGAAAGCGACAAAGGTTG
>JBOFXO010000270.1:0-14869 GCA_051654185.1 Vibrionaceae bacterium
TAACCATAAAAAACTGCCAATCGTTTTTGGCAGCCTTTTAAATCAACGAGCAAGCTCTTTTTTAAAGCAGTGATTGATAAATTTCCTGCAGTTTTTTAGCCGGATCGGCAGCTTGCGTGATGGGGCGACCTATCACTAAGTGATCTGCGCCAGCAATTTTTGCCTCAAGCGGCGTCATGATCCGGCGCTGATCGCCGCTTGCATCACCAAGGGGGCGGATCCCCGGCACAACCAGCGAGAAAGCCGTGCCTAACTGCGCCTTTAAAAAAGTGGCTTCATGCGATGCGCACACCACGCCGTCTAAGCCGCAATTTTTAGCAAGTGTCGCCAGACGTAAAACCTGCTCTTTTGAAGAAGCGGTGATCCCAATACCAAGCAGATCCGACTGCTCCATACTGGTTAAAACGGTAACAGCCGTTAAAAGCGGACGCTGCGCACCAAAATCTGCCAGCGCTTCACGCGCCGCTAGCAGCATGCGCTCGCCGCCACTGGCATGCACGTTAACCATCCACACACCAAGACTTGCCGCAGCTTGCACAGCCTTAGCGCAAGTATTTGGAATATCGTGAAATTTTAAATCTAAAAACAACTCAAAGCCACGCGCATGCAGCTCGCGCACTACGCTTGGACCACAGTAGGTAAAGAGCTCTTTACCTACTTTAAGGCGGCACAGTTTAGGATCAACGCTATCAGCAAACGCCAATGCGTCAGCTAAATTGCAATAATCAAGCGCAACAATGATGGTAGGATCTTGCATTTTGTCACTCTCCGTCTAAGCCTTTGATCGGTTTTACAGCCCCCCAACTTTTACATGACGGACACTGCCAATATAAGCTGCGGCTGTTAAAGCCACATTTGCGACAACAATATTGAGGTTTTACTTGAATTTGCGCCTCAACCAGCTCCTTGAGCATGGTCAAACTGGTTTTAGCTCGCCCCTCTTCCGCCTGCGCGACATGCAGCTCCATTAATTTATGAAAACCACGCATGGTCGGATTTTTACTCAGCTGGCGAGAAAGAAAAGTCTGCGCCATCGCCTCATTTTGCGATTTCCAGATAAGATCAGCCATTCGCAGCTCAACCGACGCGCCCGCCCCTTTTTCTAAGCAGTGCGTCAAAAACGGCTGTAGCTGCCCTTCTTTATTTAATTTTTGATAGCATAATTCTAAAGGCGCCAAAACTTCTGGAATAAAATCAGGATCTTGCTCTACGACAGCCTCTAAGTGATGCGCCGCGCTTTTATATTCGCCTTTTTTAAGATCAAGCTCGGCTAACGCTAAAGACGCGCGCACACAAGATTTATCAGCAGCTAACGCTTGTTTTAAAAACTGCGCGGCGGCGCTCAATTTTTCTTCTTGAAACGCAATCTTGGCTAACTCACAGTAAAAATGACCGACATCGCCTTTTAAAGCAGATTTGCCCTGCTTGATCAGCTGCTGCGCCATCGCTATCGCTTTTTCCCATTCACGAGTCTGCTGATAAATCGTGACAAGCTGCATCCATGCTAACTTTTGATGCTCTGGCTCATCGGTCAATTGAATAAAGATTTTTTCGGCGCGATCTAAAAAACCTGCGGCAATATAATCTTTAGCCAACTGTTGCAAAGCCAAATTACGCTGCTCCAAAGTCAAACTTGAACGCGCAATGAGATTTTGGTGAATGCGAATGGCGCGATCGACCTCGCCACGCGAACGAAACAGATTGCCGAGCGCAAGGTGCGTATCAATAGTCTCATTATCCACCTGCAGCAATTCAATAAAGATGTCGACAGCCTGATCAGATTTTTCCGACAACAGTAAATTCAAGCCTGTAACATACTGCATTGAAAGATGGTGAGACTTATCTTCTTGGCGATGGCGAGCATTTCTATCCCCCATATACCAGCCATATCCGGCGGCAATCGGCAGCAATAGAAACAGAAGCTCTAGCATGTATCGCTATTCCTTGGGCGCTTCAATGCGCAGGTTGTTTAATTCTTCACGCTGCTTAGTCACTTGGCTGCGCAATAAACCGTTAGCCATTTTTTGTTTCACGTACAAAGCACCACAAAAAATCCAGCCAACAATAAATCCACCCGCAAAAGCCACCCCAAGCAAAGAAGAGAGGCGAAATTCGCCTTGCGCGGCAAGATAATTAAAATTAACAATCGCTTGATTTTGTGTACTCAATGCCAGTGCAATCACAAAACAAAATAGCAGTAATAGAGTGATAATAATTTTCACAATAGCTCCCTTAAAATGTTAAACATACAACTGGCAGCACAATAGCGCATAACTTACTAAAAGCAGAATGCGATTATGCAGTAATTTTCTTTTGCAAACCATGCTTTATACACATAAAAAAGCGGCACACCATTGTGGTGCACCGCTTTTTTTTAAAATAAAAATTACCTACTCGTGTTTACCCGCTCACGTAGCTCTTTACCAGGTTTAAAGTGGGGGACATATTTACCTTTGAGCTCCACTTTTTCACCGGTTTTAGGATTTCTCCCTGAACGCGGCGCCCGATAATGCAATGAGAAACTTCCAAAATCTCGGATCTCAATTCTATCGCCAGATTCAAGAGCTTCAGCCATTTTTTCCAAAAGGCCTTTAACAGCATCTTCAACTTGTTTGGCTGAAAGGTGTGGATGCCGAGCAGATAACCTTTCTATTAGCTCAGACTTCGTCATGATCACTCCATTTTTGTACGTTTCTCAATAGTGTAGCGACTAAACTCACTCAGGTATTTCTCATTTTCAGGTAAATTTACTCAGATTTTGCTGCTTTGAATGCATCAGCCATTGCAGAACCAAATGCTGCATCGTCTGCTTTGTTCAAAGAAGCCATCGCATCTTGCTCTTCTGCTTCGTCTTTAGCGCGAACAGACAGGTTCAATACGCGGTTTTTACGGTCAACGCCTGTGTATTTCGCTTCAATTTCGTCGCCAACAGAAAGCACAAGTGTCGCATCTTCAACGCGATCACGTGATGCTTCAGAAGCACGCAGGTAACCTTCTACGCCGCCAGCAAGCTCAACAGTTGCGCCTTTTGCGTCAACAGCGATAACTTTACCTTTAACTATGGCACCTTTTTTCGTGTCAGCTAAGTAATTGTTGAATGGATCTTCTTCGATTTGCTTGATGCCCAAAGAAATTCTTTCACGCTCAGCGTCGACTTGCAGTACTACTGCAGAGATTTCGTCACCTTTTTTGTACTCACGTACTGCTTCTTCTCCAGGAACATTCCAAGAGATATCAGACAGATGCACCAAACCATCGATGCCGCCATCAAGACCGATAAAGATCCCAAAGTCAGTGATAGATTTGATTTTACCCGTAACACGATCGCCTTTATTTTGCATTTCAGCAAATTGTTGCCATGGGTTCATCTTACATTGTTTTAGACCAAGGCTGATACGACGACGCTCTTCATCAATGTCAAGCACCATCACTTCAACTTCGTCACCCACACTCACCACTTTTGATGGGTGGATATTTTTGTTAGTCCAATCCATTTCAGAAACGTGAACCAGACCTTCTACACCTTCTTCGATTTCAACGAAGCAGCCGTAGTCAGTTAAGTTAGTTACGCGGCCTTTTAGGCGACGGTTTTCTGGGTGACGTTTTGCAATTGCTACCCATGGATCTTCGCCAAGTTGTTTTAGGCCTAAAGATACACGTACACGGGCACGGTCAAACTTAAGGATTTTAACCAAAATTTCTTGACCCACTTCCACAACTTCTGAAGGATGCTTAACGCGCTTCCAAGCCATGTCAGTGATGTGTAGCAAGCCATCAACGCCGCCTAAATCAACAAATGCGCCGTAATCGGTAAGGTTTTTCACGATACCTTTCACTTCCGCGCCTTCTTGCAGCGAAGCAAGCAGCTCATCACGCTCAACGCTGCTTTCAGATTCAATCACCGCGCGGCGAGAAACCACAACGTTGTTACGTTTTTGGTCAAGTTTGATAACTTTGAATTCAAGCTCTTTACCTTCAAGATGTAGCGTGTCACGAATTGGACGCACATCGATCAGCGAGCCAGGTAAAAACGCACGTACACCGTTTAATTCAACGGTGAAACCGCCTTTAACCTTACCATTGATAACACCGATAACCGTTTCAGCTTCTTCGTAGGCTTTTTCAAGCACAACCCAAGCTTCATGGCGCTTCGCTTTTTCACGAGAAAGTTGAGTTTCACCAAAACCATCCTCGATTGCGTCCAGTGCTACATCAACTTCATCACCAACAGCAATTTCAAGCTCGCCAATCGCGTTTTTGAATTGCTCAGCTGGAATTGAAGATTCAGACTTTAGGCCTGCATCGACTAAAACGTAGCCGTTTTCAATCGCAACAACAGTACCTTTAACGATGGCACCTGGGCGAGTTTCTAGCTCACGTAGAGACTCTTCAAAAAGAGAAGCAAAAGATTCAGTCATGTTATTTATCTTCAGTTTTAACGGCCACGGGATTCCTTTTCGCGTGGGGTTGACAAAAAAAGCTAACCGACATCCTTGCGGCTAACGTCGAAGATGCGGCGCAAACTGCGCGCCCCTCGAATTTGAAAAAATATGACAATGCGTTATAACAAATTTTTACAGCGCACCCAACTTAGCATTGATATAAACCAAAGCGCTATGCACCACTTCGTCCAAACTTAATTTGGTAGAATCAATCAGTAACGCATCATCAGCGGCTTTAAGTGGCGCTACAGGGCGATTTCTATCGCGCCTATCGCGCTCTTCAATCTCTGCTAAAAGTGCAGCAAAATCAGCCTCGTGGCCGGCTTGCTCTAACTGGCGCAAACGGCGATTAGCTCGCTCGCTCGCGCTGGCTTCTAAAAATATTTTTACTGGCGCATCAGGAAAAACCACGGTTCCCATATCACGCCCATCGGCGATAAGGCCTGGCGCCGACGCAAACGCCTGCTGACGACGCAGCAGCGCTGTACGCACTTTTGCAAAAGCGGCCACTTTAGACGCCGCAGTGCCTGTTTGCTCTTGGCGAAGCTCAGCCGTCACATCGGTGCCAGCAAGCTTGACTTTCACCAGCGGCGACGCCATTTCTGTAATAAATTTAACGTCTAAATTTTCCGCTAATTGAGCAAGCTTTTCTTCGTCATCTAAATTCACTTGTGCACGCTGCGCAGCTAAAGCTAGCACGCGATAAATAGCGCCTGAGTCAAGCAAATTCCAACCTAAGATATTCGCTAAACGCATACACAGTGTGCCTTTACCTGCGCCGCTGGGTCCATCAACAGTAATGACCGGTGCCATGTGTCCTCCTGAGCTTTTTTGCGCGAATGCAGCAATCTATATTATTGCCCTAACCATTTAGGGCGCAGTATATACCCAAAATAGGGCAATGTGCGAGTCCCTCTTTGCGCAAGAAAAGTACCATGGCCCATTTTTTTAGCAAGAGTCGCGATGAATAAAAAACTCACTCCTTATCAGCAGCTAGCTGCACAAATTGAGCAAAATAGTCGGGGAATGTCTTTGATACACAGGCAGGATCATTAATGGTCACAGAGGCTTTGCTTAATGCCAGCAGCGAAAAACACATCGCCATTCGATGATCTTGATAAGTATCAATGCAAGCATGTTGCAATATGGCAGGCGGCGTAATGCGTAAAAAGTCGCGCCCTTCTTCTACTTGGGCGCCTACTTTTTTTAGCTCACAGGCCATCGCCTGTAAGCGGTCGCTTTCTTTAAGCCGCCAATTGTACACATTGCGGATTGTGGTGGTACCTGTAGCAAAAAGCGCCGCAACCGCTAAAGTCATCGCCGCATCAGGGATAGCATTGCAATCTAGATCAACGCCTTGTAAACCCGCGCCGCATCGTGCAATCACATGATCGTCGCCCCAGATGATCTGCGCGCCCATCCGCTGTAAAACTTGGGCAAATTGCACGTCTCCTTGCCAGCTGTTTTTATTGATCCCCGTCACCTTTACCTCGCCCGCAATCGCGCCGGCGGCTAAAAAGTACGACGCTGACGAAGCATCCCCTTCGATAAAAAGCGGATCTACGGCTTGATAAGTTTGGTTCCCTTTTACGTAAAAACGCTGCAAGTTATCATGCTCAACTACAACGCCAAATTGCGCCATCATGCGCAGCGTCATCTCAACATAGGGCTTTGAAACTAAATCATTTTTGATCACAATTTCACTATCACTAGCAAGCAGCGGCGCCATCATCAAAAGCGCGGTTAAAAACTGACTAGAAAGCCTGCCATCAAGCTCGACGGTAGCGCCTGCTAACGCGCGCGCTTTGATCTGCAGCGGCACAAACCCAGGCTTATCTAAATAATCAATCTGCGCGCCAAGCTGCTGCAACGCATCCACCAGATCGGCAATCGGGCGCTCTTGCATGCGCGGCTCACCGGTAAGCTGATAAGTCCCCTCACCCACGCACAGCGCTGCCGCAAGCGGTCGCATCGCAGTGCCCGCATTGCCTAAAAAAAGCGTTTGCAGCGTCTGACACGAAAAAGGCCCACCGCGACCTGTGATCTCACACACTTTAGAGCTTTTATCGTGCGCCACAGTAACCCCAAGCTGGCGCAGTGCTTGCACCATATGGCGCGTGTCATCGCTATCAAGCAAATTAAGCAGGCGCGTCGTCCCGTTTGCTAGAGCTGCAAGCAGCAGCGCGCGGTTTGATAAACTTTTAGAGCCAGGAAGAGGCACAGTTGCAAAAACTTTTTGTATCGACGGCAGCGTGAGTGCTTGCGCAGTAGTAGCCATAATTGCGATCCTCAATTTAAAGTAGCAGCAAGCTTACCCAAATTTTTTTTTGCTCACTACTTTTTCACAAGCAGCAAATTTCGTTAAGGCAAGCTTAAAATCGCCATTTGAAAAACAAAAACAGCAAATTGATTTCGCGCTTATTCGCAAAATTGACACAGCTTTTACAATTTGTTTCACAATCCATGAATAATAGAGATTGGCTATCACTGACTAAACGAGTTTATTTATGCTAACGAAGCTGCATCTTGTCGAAGGATATGTACAAACTATCTATATCGCTGAATATCCTGATAGATTATTACTTCTAGATGGTTGCAGCAGGCCTGATGTAGACACCATTGTCAACTTCATCACCAAAGATCTCAAGCGCCCGCTGACCGATCTTAAAATGGTCATTGTGTCTCACATGCACCCCGATCACTCAGGCGCCGCAACCATTTTACGCAAAATGTGTGGCTGTAAAGTGGCGGGCAGCAACACGCCTGGGCACTGGTATCAAGGGATCAGCGGCTACATCATGTACAAAACCGATTTGTGGCTAACCCAGTGGATGGCAAAGCGCAAGAAAAAGCCTAAAAAGAACATGAGCTATCCGCGCAAAATTAAGTACGATCTGCTACTTGATGACGCCCAATATCTACCGGGATTTTTTGACTGGCAGGTTTTCCAAACGCCAGGGCACACGGATCGCGATCTTTGTCTTTACCATGTACCGACAGACCGGCTCTATCTTGCCGATCTTATCGTTGTGGTCAAAGAGCGCTATATTCCGCCTTTTCCAGTATTTTTCCCTGATAAATACAAAGAGTCGCTCGATAAGCTTTTTTCACTTAAGCCTAAATCGGTATTTTTAGCGCACCATGGCGAAGTTTATCTCTCTTTAGAAGACGTTGAGCATCTTAAAGCAAAAACACCACCAGAGCCGGTGACGCTGTGGCGCTCGGTCAATGGCAAACTGCTGCGCACCTTCTTTAAAAAGCCCCTCAAACATACCAAAGAGGACTACGAAGAAGAGGCGCGTCAGCAGCAAGCAAAAGCAAAGAAAAAGGGCAAATGATCCTCTTTTTCGCACCAAAAAAACGGCTTTTTTAGCCGTTTTCTTTAGCAAACTCGTGCATAAAGTTAGCGAGCGCCTGCACGCCCGCATAAGGCATCGCATTATAAATTGACGCGCGCATTCCGCCGGCATCGCGATGCCCTTTTAACGCCACCAAACCTTGTGCTGACGCTTTTTGTAAAAACAATGCATCAAGCCGGCTGTCGGAAAGTGTAAAGGGCACATTCATGCGCGAGCGACACGATGCGTGCACATTATTATGGTAAAAATCACAGCTATCAATCGCGTCATACAAAAGCGCCGCCTTTTGTGCGTTGCGCAGCTCCACCGCCGCTAAGCCTCCTTGCGCAAGTAACCACTCATAAACCTCCCCCGCTAAGTACCAAGCAAAAGTCGGCGGCGTATTAAACATCGACTCTTTAGCCACAAGCGTGCTGTAGTCTAAAATCGAAGGGGTCACTTTGCGCACTTTACCAAGCAGATCATCACGCACCAATACCAGCGTCAGTCCCGCAGGACCAATGTTTTTTTGCGCGCCGGCATAAATAACGCCAAACTTGCTCACATCTAGTGGCTTTGACAAAATGTTTGAAGACATGTCGGCAACAATGGGCAAATAAGTGCTCGGCAATGCTGAAATTTCAACGCCATCAATGGTTTCATTGCTGCAAAAATGCACATAAGCGCTCTTTTCATCAAGGCGCCACTGTGACGGAGCCAGCAGCGCTTTTTTCCCCTCAAGCGTGGTGCGGATCTCCACCTCGTTTGGCGTGCAATATTTTTTCGCTTCAGCGATAGCGCTTTGCGCCCAATAGCCGCTGTTAACGTAATCGGCCTGCGGCTTATCGCCCAGCAAATTAAGTGGCACCGCAGCAAATTGACCACGCGCCCCGCCATGGGCGTACAACACATGGTAATTTTCAGGGATAGACAGCAGCGTGCGCAGATTTTGCTCGGCCTTTGCGACCAGCGCTAAAAACAGCTCGTCACGGTGCGAGATCTCCATCACCGATCTGCCCAAATTTTGCCAATTGCACAGCTGCGCCTGCACTTTTTGCAATACCGCTGATGGTAGCATGGCAGGACCTGCGCAAAAATTATAGACCGGATCCATCGTATCTCCTTGTACAACCTATTAATTTAAAATTGAAAATGAAACTATAAAAAACGCAGCGTTGATCGCTGCGTTTTAATTTGCTCATAGAGCGTTACAAGTTAACCATCTTGGTTAATAAGCGTTAAACCATTACTGATCGCGCTCTTCGCTCTCACCATCTTGAGCATCTTCATGCTTAAGATCATCAGGCGCACAGCCAACATTTTCGCCATCGTGCAGCTCGTCAAGATCCGTGCCCTCTTGCTCGCTCAGTGATCCTTCGTCATTTGGCTCGTCAATGCGTTGTAAACCAACAACATCTTCACCTTCAGAGGTGCGGATCAGACGCACGCCTTGCGTATTACGGCCAACCTGACAAACCTCTTGCACGCGAGTGCGCACAAGTGTTCCGCCATTGGTGATCATCATAAATTCATCACCACAGTTCACCTGCACAGCGCCGACCACGTTGCCGTTTCTATCAGAAACTTTAATAGAAACAACACCCTGACCACCACGACCTTTGGTTGAATACTCTTCAAGCACGGTGCGCTTGCCATAGCCATTTTGCGTGACAGTCAAAATATCACCGTCGGTGCGCGGCACAATGAGCGAGACCACTTGATCGCCTTGCGCCAGTTTAATACCACGTACACCTGCCGCGGTACGGCCCATCGAGCGCACACCTTTAAAGCTAAATTGCGGCTCGCCATTTTCATCAAGCAGCGGCTCACCATTTTCATCAAGCAGCGGCGACTCGCTCGACTCTTTAAAGCGCACCACCTTGCCAAATTTAGAAAACAGCATGATGTCATCGCTGCCGCTGGTTAAATCGGCGCCGATCAACAGATCACCATCGCGCAAATTCATGGCAATAAGGCCATTGGCACGCACGTTAGCAAATTGATCGAGCGAAGTTTTCTTCACCGTACCATCACCGGTTGCCATAAAAATAAATTTATCGGCGCTAAATTCACTGATCGGCAAAATGGTGGTAATGCGTTCATCAGCTTCTAGCGGCAAAATATTAACAATGGGTTTGCCGCGCGCAGTACGTGAGGCTTGCGGAAGCTGATAAACTTTAAGGCGGTACGCCTTGCCGCGCGTTGAGAAGCACAAAATATTATCATGCGTGTTAGCCACTAAAAGGCGCTCAACGAAGTCTTCTTCCTTCATGCGTGTCGCTTGACGGCCTTTACCACCGCGGCGCTGCGCTTCATAGTCAGATAGCGGCTGATATTTCACGTAGCCTGCATGCGATAAGGTTACGACCACGTTTTCTTGCGTGATGAGATCTTCGATATCGATATCAGCGGTTGAGGCGATAATTTCCGTTTTACGCACATCGCCAAAGTTTGTACGCACAGCTTCAAGCTCTTCGCGGATCACTTCCATCAGCCGCGTAGGGCTTGCTAAGATCTGCAAAAGCTCGCTGATCAGGGTTAAAAGATCACGGTATTCATCTAAAATTTTACCGTGCTCAAGGCCTGTCAGTTTATGCAAACGTAAATCCAAAATGGCCTGTGCTTGCTGCTCGGTTAAAAAATAGCCTTCAGCGCGCACGCCAAACTCAGCCGCTAGCCATTCAGGTCTTGCGCTATCAACGCCTGCAGCTTCTAGCATTGCCGCAACAGAGCCAAGCTGCCAGCCGCGTGCTTGCAGCTGCTCTTTAGCCATCGCAGGCGTTTGTGCATTACGGATCAGCTCTATCAGCTCATCGATATTCACAAGCGCTATCGCAAGCCCTTCTAAGATATGGGCGCGATCACGCGCTTTGCGCAGCTCAAAAATGGTGCGCCGCGTCACCACTTCACGGCGGTGATCGACAAAGCATTTGAGCATATCTTTAAGGTTAAACAGACGCGGCTGATTATTATCAAGCGCAACCATATTAACGCCAAATGACGTTTGCAGCTGAGTTTGCGCGTAGAGGTTGTTTAAAATAACTTCAGCAACCGCGTCGCGGCGGCACTCAATGACAATCCGCATGCCGTCTTTGTCAGACTCATCGCGCAGCGCGGTAATGCCTTCGATTTTTTTCTCTTTAACAAGCTCGGCGATTTTTTCAATTAAACGCGCTTTGTTCACCTGATAAGGAATTTCGGTGACAATGATGGTCTCTTTGCCGTTTTTGTCTGCCTCAATTTGCACTTTTGAGCGCATATTGATTTTGCCGCGCCCAGTGCGATAAGCATCTTCAATCCCTTTGCGGCCGTTAATGAGCGCAGCAGTTGGAAAATCAGGGCCTGGAATGTGCGCCATCAACTCATCGATAGTGATATTTTCATTATCAATCAAAGCAAGACAGCCGCTGATCACCTCAGTTAAGTTGTGCGGCGGAATATTGGTCGCCATCCCTACTGCAATGCCTGATGAACCATTGATCAAAAGGTTAGGAATGCGCGTTGGCATCACTTCAGGAATAAGCTCAGAGCCGTCGTAGTTTGTAACGTAGTTGACCGTCTCTTTGTCAAGATCAGCGAGCAGCTCATGGGCAATTTTCGACATTCGCACTTCGGTATAACGCATAGCTGCTGCGCTATCACCATCGATTGAACCAAAGTTACCCTGTCCATCCACGAGCATATAACGCAGTGAAAAAGGCTGAGCCATACGCACAATCGTGTCGTACACAGCGCTATCACCGTGCGGGTGATATTTACCGATCACATCACCGACCACACGCGCCGATTTTTTGTATGCTTTATTCCAATCATTTCCTAGCACGCTCATCGCGAACAACACGCGGCGGTGCACAGGCTTTAGGCCGTCACGGACATCAGGAAGAGCTCGACCAACGATAACTGACATCGCATAGTCTAAATAAGAGTTTTTTAACTCCTCTTCGATGTTGACAGGCGTGATCTCTTTGGCAAGATCGCTCATAGAGCCAATATCCCTCAGGTAGTTTTTCAAATTTACAAAATAGTGCCAAGGGTACCATAAATCTGCGCGCAGCTCTAAGCTCTCACGCGCGCATCGGAACAAAATCAACAATTAAGTGAATGATTTTCACGTAACAGATGTAATTAGCAGGACCCATGAATATGAATACCCTTCCAATTGAGCATCACTATCAAGATCTGATCGCTATTTTTAATGCACTTTTTCTTGAGCAATATGAAACCAAGCTTGAACTTGGTGGTGATGAGCCGATTTATTTGCCAAAAGATGAAAAAAATCCGCATCATCGCATCATTTTTGCTAGGGGCTATTTTGCCTCGGCGCTGCATGAAATCGCCCATTGGCTGATCGCAGGCAAAGAGCGCCGCCTGCTTGAAGATTTTGGCTACTGGTACCACCCTGACGGGCGAAGCGCTGCCATTCAAGCTGAATTTGAGAAGGTGGAAATTGCGCCGCAAGCCATTGAGTGGATATTAAGCGCGAGCTGCGGGTTTAAATTTAACGTCAGCTGCGATAATTTAAACGGCGATTTTGAGCCTGATCGCGCAGCTTTTACCGAAAAAGTGCGAAAGCAGGCGCGCCAATACTTAGAGCAAGGATTGCCTAAACGCACGCAAAAGCTTAGCGATGCCTTGTGTCAGTTTTATAAGCGCCCAGCGTTAAGTGCGAGCGATTTTGCCTAACGCTTGTCAAATCTACCACAGCGGCGCAGATCGCCGCTGTTTATCACGCTATTTTGAAAAAGCGCGCCACTCACCGGCAAGCATTTCTCGTTTTGTACCAAAACCTTTGCGCTTTTGCACTGTAAATCCAGCATCAAGCAAGCCGCGGCGTACAAAACCTGCTGCTGTAAAGGTCGCAAAAGTGCAGCCGTCGCAAGCAAGACGCGCCATCTGCGAAAATAGCAGTTCACTCCACATCGCAGGATTTTTGCTTGGCGCAAATCCATCTAAAAACCAACAATCAACCAGTCCTTGCTTTGGCACCTCAAGGCGTGGCAAGCAGTCATTAACGTCGGCAAACCAAAGCTCAAGCAAAATTTCGTTAGATAATTCAATAAGGTGCCGGCCGGCGAGCAAAGGCGGATAACAAGCTTGCAGCCGCTTTGAATATTCAAAGAGCTCAGGACGTCCATTGTGCGCTAAACACAGCGCCTGCGCAGTTAACGGGTATTTTTCGACGCTAATAAAATGCAGCTTTTGTAATGGTGCATCAGGGTGTTGCCGGCGAAATTGCAAAAAAGCGTGCCACAAAGCAAGCAGATTAGCCCCCGTGCCAAACCCTGTTTCAGCAACCACAAAGGTCGATTTTTGCCAATCTAGCCAGCGCTCAGGCAGTGCATTTTGCTGCAAAAAAACGTAGTTAGTCTCAGCAAGCCCATCGCCATTTGAAAAATAGACATCATCAAATTCACAAGAAACCGGCGTCCCCGCCTCGTTCCAAAAAATTTTTGCCGGCGCGACAACTTCGGCCACTTTTGCCTCCTTACTTAAAATAAGTTGTAACCAAGTTCACATTTACGCACAGTACACCAGTTTTGTGCGCTTTTTTCATGGAAAGCTGACCACTTTACCAAATTAAAAACGGTATTATCACACCGTTACTTTACAGTAGGAATCTTCAATGAGACGAGCAGTTATCACGGGAATGGGCATTGTTTCTAGCATTGGTAACAACCTAGAAGAAGTGTTGGATTCATTAAAAGAAGGAAAATCAGGGATCACATTCTCTGAGTCTTTTGCGCAAATGAAATTACGCAGCCAAGTGTGGGGCGACCTCAAAGTTGTTCCCTCTGAGCTCATTGATCGCAAAAAATTTCGCTTTATGGGCGATGCAGCAGGGTTTACTTACCTTGCAATGGAGCAAGCGATTGCTGACGCAGGACTTAGCGAAGCAGACGTTTCAAATGAACGTACAGGACTTGTAGCAGGCTCAGGCGGCGCATCGGCCGTTAACCAAACCTTGTCTGTCGATCTTCACCGCGAAAAAGGCGTAAAGCGCGTCGGACCTTATATGGTTCCGCGTACCATGTCATCAACCGTTTCAGCTTGCCTTGCCACGCCATTTAAAATTCGCGGCACAAGTTACACCATAAGCTCAGCTTGCGCGACATCAGCGCACTGCATCGGCCACGCGCTAGAGCTTATCCAACTTGGCAAGCAAGATATCATTTTTGCGGGCGGCGGCGACGAGCTAAGCTGGAACCAAGCATTAATGTTTGATGCGATGGGCGCTTTGTCGACACGCTATAACGAGACGCCACAAAAAGCATCACGTACCTATGACGCTGATCGCGATGGATTTGTGATCTCAGGCGGCGGCGGCATCATGGTTATTGAAGAGCTAGAGCATGCCTTAGCGCGTGGCGCCAAAATTTATGGCGAGATTGTGGGCTACGGCGCAACGTCTGATGGCCATGATATGGTTGCCCCGTCTGGCGAAGGCGCAATGCGCTGCATGAAGATGGCGATGCAAGGCGTTGATAAAATTGACTATATCAACACGCATGGCACATCAACGCCGGTTGGCGACAGCAAAGAGCTGCTCGCAATCAAGGAGCTTTTTGGCAATAACGTACCGCCGATTTCTGCAACCAAAGCCATGACCGGCCACGCATTAGGCGCAGCAGGTGTGCACGAAGCAATTTATGCCACGCTGATGCTAGAGCACGATTTTATTGCACCAAGCATTAACATTGATAACCTTGATGAAAATGCAAAAGGTCTTGATATCGTCACAACGTGCCGCCCAGCAAAACTCAACGCTGTGATGTCAAACAGTTTTGGATTTGGTGGTACTAACGCAACGCTTGTGATCAAAAAATATCAAGCTTGATCATAAAAAACATCAACCAAGCCTAATACAGGCTTGGTTTTTTTATTTAAAATAATCAACCTGAACTCGGGATAAAAACTTTGAACTAATTGCCCTCCTCATGATCAGATCTTTTGATAATAAGAAACCTGATCACCCTAGAGGGCCTATGCACAAGTTAGTGGAATTGTTTTGTGATGTTGATGATTTTTGTGCGGTTTTTATGCCTGAATGGGAAAAGACTTTGCTCGCAGATGGCACGCGCAAGCGTCAAC
>JBOFXO010000271.1:0-3728 GCA_051654185.1 Vibrionaceae bacterium
TCCATCAGGGCGCGCCGTCAACGCTGTACATAACGATGGCTATAACAAATAGTCCTTTGTTAAAATTTGCACTAAAAAAGCCGCTTTTCGCGGCTTTTTTTATGAGCAAACAGCATCAAGAAACGCTTAACGATCCCAATACACTTCTTTTAAACAATCTTCTTTTTCGGGCAAACCGCGTGTTAAGCGTGGCGAATGCTGGATCAGCACTTCGTAGCTAACGCGATTCGCGTAGCGGCACACCTGCGAAAATGAGCTGTACGTTAAAAATGAGTGAAGATGCTTGCTTGAGTTGGGCACGTTTTCTTTGTGGTAACGGTTAGCCGACATATCGTGCAACAAGGCTGAAAGCGCGCCGTCACCAGCGCCATTGGTGTTTTTGATCCGCTCAGGCCCGCCCATGTAAGGCGCAATGTGCGAATAGACACGAATAGGATCACTGCAGTGACGCTTTAACATCGGACGGCTAAATTCGTGCCGGTTAAACTCTGAAATGGTGCCTGGCAAAAGTGGGTGCTTAGTTTCACGCTTAGCGCTCTCATCAGTAAACCCTGCCATATACAGACCCACTTGCCCCGCAGTACACAGCACCAAATCAACCCACTCTAGCGTTTTATCAGCGGCAAGCAGAGGATCAGACTCGCCGGTTAAAGCAAGCGCTTCCTCTTCGTTCATCGCCACCACGCTCACGTGCTCAGCAAGAAAGTCACGCCACCACTGCTCTTTGTTCTCGATAACCTGCTTTGTGCCCATCGTCATCACAACGGGAATATCGTATTTTTTTGCCAAGGCAATCGCACGCATGGTCGCATCATAAATAGGATCGCCCTCTTTACAACGCACTAAGTACGCGGTTAAGACCAGTGCAGCAGCTTCTTCAAATATGGACTCAGGGATAGAGCTAGGTTTTAGCTGGTTCATCATCCCTTCGCTGATGGCAAAAGTACGTTCGCCGGTTTCGCTGATCAGCGCGTAGCAGCGCCCAATGGGGCCTGGTACTGCCTGCAAATAGTCAAGATCCATACCGCTTGAAGTGTTACACAAATAGCGGTACGCATAGCTGCCAATGCGAATATCTTGGCTCATCACACCTAACAAAATCGATTTATCGTCCGCCAGCATTGAATAATTGTGCAGCGTATTACCAATGGTTCCACCGGCATACTCATGACTTATCATGTCGTTAGCTTTAAGCTCTTGATAAATTGCTTCTGCACATTGATCATCAATGACCAGTGAGTGCCCTTTGCTTAAGTTGTATTTAGCAATAAATTCATCGCTGACATTTGCTTCAATATCGACCAATGTTTGGTCAATACCAATGATGTAGGGGCGCTTAAGTTCACCTTGCTCGCAAGCTTGGATCAAAAGAGGGTCACGTTTGTGGACAGGAAAATAGTGCTTCGATTTGCGTTGGCCTGGAAATTTCATAGAGTTATCAAGCAATATAACGGTCTGTTTGCCGATCATATCACCATTTGTGATTCATATCACGCTATGCACAAAGCAATAATTAGCAATTCGTATGCAATCTTGCCTGCCTATACGCTAGATGACTGCCACTTATAATTATTTCGGTATAAGATACGCCATGACAATTTTTTTATTATTGAAACACATGGTTCAATAGTGATCCGCAGCGAGCGTAGCTTGCTTTTTCAAGGAGATAAACTAATGCAAAACTTTCCTGTTGCTGACGTGCTGAGCGGCAAAGTGGCTGTTGGCAGCGAGGTGACTGTACGCGGTTGGGTGCGCACGCGCCGTGATTCAAAAGCGGGCATCTCATTTTTGGCGGTATACGATGGCTCGTGCTTTGATCCTATCCAAGCCGTTGTACCCAATACCTTAGAGAATTATGCAGATATTTTGCGCCTCACCACCGGCTGCTCTGTGACTGTGAGCGGTGTGATTGTGCCAAGCCAAGGCCAAAATCAATCGGTTGAACTGCAAGCGCAGCAAGTGACTATCGTAGGTTTAGTTGACGATCCAGACAGCTACCCGATGGCAAAAACCCGCCACTCTATCGAATATTTGCGCGAAGTTGCCCACCTGCGTCCGCGCACCAACGTGATCGGCGCGGTTGCGCGCGTGCGTCACACCCTTGCGCAGGCGATCCACCGTTTTTACCATGAAAATGGCTTTTTTTGGGTCTCATCACCGCTGATCACAGCTTCTGACGCTGAAGGCGCGGGTGAAATGTTCCGCGTATCTACGCTGGATCTGCAAAACTTGCCTCGCACAGCGCAAGGAAACATTGATTTTTCACAAGATTTTTTTGGAAAAGAGACCTTTTTGACTGTTTCTGGCCAATTAAACGCCGAAGCTTACGCTTGTGCCATTAGCAAAGTTTACACCTTTGGTCCAACTTTTCGCGCAGAAAACTCTAATACCAGCCGCCACTTAGCTGAATTTTGGATGATCGAGCCTGAAGTTGCGTTTGCGACACTCGACGATATCGCAAAACTTGCAGAAGCGATGCTCAAGTACGCCTTTAAAGCCGTGCTCAATGAGCGCGCCGACGATTTAGCCTTTTTTGCCGATAGGATCGACAAAGACGTCATTACTCGCTTAGAAAGTTTCATCACTTCTGATTTTGCACAAATCGACTACAGCGACGCTATCACCATTTTGCAAAATTGTGGCAAGCAGTTCGAATTCCCTGTTGAGTGGGGCATTGATCTAGCCTCTGAGCATGAGCGTTATCTGGCTGAAGAGCACTTTAACGCGCCAGTCGTTGTCAAAAATTACCCTAAAGATATCAAAGCGTTTTACATGCGCCAAAACGAAGATGGTAAAACGGTTGCCGCGATGGATGTGCTTGCCCCAGGGATCGGCGAAATCATCGGCGGATCACAGCGTGAAGAGCGCCTTGAGCTTTTAGATGCGCGCATGATTGAAATGGGCATCGATCCACAGCACATGAGCTGGTATCGCGATCTGCGCCGCTATGGCACAGTGCCACACGCAGGTTTTGGTTTAGGCTTTGAGCGCCTAGTCTCTTATGTAACCGGCATGAACAACGTGCGCGATGTGATCCCATTCCCTCGCACACCGCGCAGCGCCAATTTCTAACTTGCGCCGGCAAAACTTTTTTAAATCCATCGAAATCATGTTAAAGACCGTGCTAGCGGTCTTTTTTTTGCGCGCGCAAATATGCTATAACCGCTAAAAACCGCGCTAATAAAGGACTCTCATGTTTGAAAAAATAAATCTTGCCCCCGCTGATCCCATTTTAGGACTCAGCGAAGAATTTGATCGCGATCCTCGGCCGCACAAGATCAACCTCAGCGTGGGAATTTACAAAGATGAACAAGGCGCTACGCCTATTTTGCAATCGGTGCAGCAAGCCGAGCAGCTGCTACTTAAAAAACAAAGCAGTAAAACCTACCTCAATATTGAAGGCAGCGCTGAGTACGCACAAGCTGTGCAGCAGCTACTGTTTTCGCAAAATTTTCAGCATCTTCGTGATCAGATCTACACCGCACACACGCCAGGCGGTACTGGCGCGCTGCGCGTGGCCGCCGAATTTATTAAGCGCAACATTGGTGAAGCGACCGTTTGGATCAGCAGTCCAACTTGGGCTAATCATCTGGCCATTTTTGCCGCAGCAGGCCTTAACACGCAAACCTACCCTTACAGCGCGACAGCAAACGGCACCCTTGACCTTGATGCCATCTTCGCAAAGCTTTCTTTAGCTAAAGCCGGAGATATTGTGCTGCTGCACGGCT
>JBOFXO010000272.1:0-2063 GCA_051654185.1 Vibrionaceae bacterium
TCAATTTTTGCCAAAAAACTTGGCAAATTGCCTACTTTTAAAAGACGAAATAATTACGCTTTTATTAATTAGCGCAAAATGAGGAATGGCCATGCATAAACGTTTAGCAAAGCATAGGCGGCAGGCTACCACTAAAAAAAATTTGCTGCGCCGTCGTCATTACTGCTTTTTTAGGAATAAAAGTCCATTAAAGCTGATCTGCTCTTTGCTGGTCGCAAGCTTTTTGCCGCTTACGACGCAAGCGGCTGCAAAGGCGCAGCCTAGCGTACAAGAGCAAGTGAAATTACACGGCTACATCGATAATTACGGCAATTTACGCCTGAGCCACAGTCCGCTCACCACTTTGCCTAAGCTATTAAAAATTAAAGGCGCTCTTGATATCACAGCAAGTAAGATCAGCACGTTGCCAGATTCGCTGACAATCGGCGGCCCATTGCTTGCCTCCCACAGCCAGCTAAAAAGCCTTCCTTCTATCAAAATAGGTGGTTATATTGATTTGACTAGCACACCAATTACCAAGCTACCACGCACTTTAAAAGTCAATGGTGATTTAAGCCTTGCTTTTACTCCGCT
This sequence comes from Vibrionaceae bacterium, assembly GCA_051654185.1. Taxonomy (GTDB): domain Bacteria; phylum Pseudomonadota; class Gammaproteobacteria; order Enterobacterales; family Vibrionaceae; genus Enterovibrio. Next base: position 574 of record JBOFXO010000272.1, read on the forward strand.
TGAAACGCTGCCAAAAAATTTAACCGTAAACGGCAATCTTTATCTTACAGGAAGTAAAATCAAAGAATTACCAGCTAAACTGACCGTCAAAGGCAATCTTTATCTGCGTGACACACCTATCACAACCATTCCACAAAGCAGTAAAATTTCCGGTACAATTTTTCGCTGATCTTAATTAATTTTACCGATTTTAAAAGCGAAATAAGAAAATAACCAAGGAGTTACCATGGATCTCTCTTCACTGCGCCGCGAATACACCCAAAGCGGGCTTCGCCGCAGCCAGCTTCCACCTGATCCGCTGACACTGTTTGAGCTGTGGCTGCAGCAAGCTGTCGAGGCAAAACTAAGCGATCCTACGGCGATGACTGTTGCAACCGTCGACTCAAGCGGCCAACCTTCGCAGCGCATTGTTTTACTTAAACAATTTAATGAAAAAGGCTTTGTTTTTTATACCAATTTAGGAAGCAACAAGGCCAAACAGCTCAGCGACAACCCAAAGATCTGCTTGCATTTTCCGTGGCATGCACTCGACAGGCAGGTGCAGATCACAGGCATTGCGCAGCCATTGTCTAAAACAGAGGTCATGAAATATTTTTTATCCCGCCCAAAAGAAAGCCAGCTTGCAGCATGGGCAAGCAAGCAAAGCGAGCGCATCTCTAGCCGCACCCTGCTTGAAAGCAAGTTTTTAGAATTAAAACAGCAGTTTATGCAAGGAGAAATCCCAACGCCGACTTTTTGGGGAGGATTTTGCGTTGTGCCCAATGCAATTGAATTTTGGCAAGGCGGGCAACACCGATTACACGATCGCTTTTTGTACGAAAAAGGACAAAATAACGACTGGCAGATCACTCGTCTTGCGCCTTAATTTTTATCATTAAAATTAAAGATGAAATTGTACAAAAGACTTAAAAATCGAGATTTATCCCGTTTTGAGTCTAAATTTCCTAAAAACACAAATAAAAAATGCCAGCATATTAGCTGGCAAAAATAACCTTTACTCATGGTCAAATAAAAGTTAAACGACGTGTAGAAGAGGTCACCATTCCTACCTGCTCGATGCAAGCAGAAATATTCCACTGAAGTGAGTCAGTGGTGAACAAAACATTCACACAAATGTCTCGTATCGCTGTAATATACACACACTGCATCTAAATTAATATAAAAAATCATTACAACAAAGCAAAAAATCATCCGCTTTTTATATGGTTGTGAAGCAAGATCTCACTTTTACTGCTACACATGCATCAACAAAAGCACTGTATCCGCTAACGCGCTCTTATTCTCGCGGCAGCTGTTCGGCGTCAATTATCTTGGCCGGTCCGCGTCAATTATGATGGCCGGTTAGTTTTTCCTTTTTTTCTGCTTTCAACTTGCCTTAATTGATACTGTTTTCGATAGCTTTCTCCTGTTAACTATATAATTGTCGCGTGGTGGATCAGCCGATCGATTGCAGCTACCGTCATCATGCTGTCAGGGAAAATCTGATCCCA
>JBOFXO010000273.1:0-3278 GCA_051654185.1 Vibrionaceae bacterium
CACAGCCGCCCAGACGCCGCCTCATCCAGAGCCAGCGCATAGAATATCGGTGATCCAAAGCAATCCTGCGCACCAAGCATCGGCGATCCAAGCTGTGAGTCCTCAAAGCGAGCCAACCAGCCATACCCCTGCGCCTGAGCAGGCGCCAGCCGCCGCGCCACAACAAGCAGCACAACAACCTACAGCAACTGCAGAAAGCGCGATAACAGCGCTTTTTCTTGAAAATATCCCAGGGCTGCAACTAGCACCACTAAACCCTGACACAAGAGTAGATCTCAGCACAGTAAAATGTTTACACAGAGGGTCGCGGTTTGACTTTTCAATGGCAATGCGGCTGTCTTTTAACACTGAGGAGATAAATAAATGCGAAAATCAAATACACAAATACCTATTGAAGAAAATCAACAAAGAAACCCTGCCATATGTTCGCTTAAGGCTACTGGTTCTGGCTTTTGTTCGCTTTTACAACACTCCTAAAATCAACCAAAGCCGCTGCGCCGAGTTCTTTGGCATGCCAACAACAACGATAAGTAGTTGGTGTGAAGACTTTTTGAACGATCATAAATATCAAACAGAAGACGAGGTTAAAGAGCTGATAGTTTTCATGAGGCTTGAACTAAAAAAAAGAGGCGTAATACCAAGTCAGCCCGCAGCGCCAAGAAGAATGCCACAACCTCTGGCCACAGCCACCACAACAAGAGCACAAACCGCGCCAGAGCATACCGCTCCACTGCAACAGCTGTTGGCTGCCTCACCAAAAGCCCCCATGCCGGCTCCTGTTCCCATGCCCCATCAACTAAGTAACCTGCCGGCTATACCAAGCGCCCCTTCCGTCCACAGGCAAGCGAGGCAGCATTTAGGGCCGCGCCCAAAGCCTTATTCAGCCACTTTGCGCCAAAAACCAATACAACCACGCCCGCAGCAGCCGCAAAAAACCACTTATGTATTAATTGCTCAGCAAGAACTACAGCAGCTACAACAACAATTGCAGCAGCAGCAAGAGCAACTACGACAGCAGCAGCTACTACTGCAACATCAACAACTGCTGCTACAGCAGCTGCAGACCCATCAGCCCCCGCAATTGCCCACGGTACTTACGTTCATCCCTCAGCCGCAACCACAACAGCCCATCCCGCAAGCGCAAACCGTCACGCTTAGATTTGCGCCTCAACCGCAGCAGGCTCAACAGGCTCAACAGCAAGAGCAAGAGCAAGAGCAAATGGAGCAAGAAGAAGATCTGCAAGCAAGAAGAGCGCCTGAGGTAGCACACTCCCCGCAAACACAGCCCAAAGAGCATAAAGAGTAAGTGCTCGGCCGTTGTGTGCACAAGAATACGCTGTAGCCTGCGCAGCTTTTTGAACTAGCTTATTTACCAATGCAAAATGAGGAAAAAATTCGCCCCAGCAGATCATCAGAGCTAAATTCACCAGTGATCTCATTGAGATGCTGCTGCACAACACGCAGCTCCTCGGCCAAAATTTCGCCAGCAGCAAACTGCGTGAGCTGCAAAAGGCCAAGCTGCAAATGGCGGGAGGCGCCATCCAGCGCCTCTAAATGGCGACGGCGCGCCATAAAACCACCTTCGACGGCCCCAGTAAAACCAATACACGCCTTAAGATGCTCACGCAACGCGTCCACTCCAGCACCACTTTTAGCACTCAAAAGGATAAGATTCGGTGCATTAGGCGCAGCTCCTAATGACTCCCCTGTTAAATCCGCCTTGTTGCGTACCACTGTGACACCGATATTTTTGGGTAATTTTTCAATAAATTCAGGCCAGATCTGCGCCGCATCGCACAATTTTGTCGTTGTGCTATCAACTAAAAGCAGCACACGATCAGCTTGGCGGATCTCATCCCACGCGCGCTCAATCCCTATTTGCTCAACCGCATCACTTGCTTCACGAAGCCCCGCCGTATCAATGATATGCAAAGGCAAGCCGTCGATATGAATTTGCTCACGCAGCACATCGCGCGTCGTGCCAGCAATGTCTGTCACAATTGCGCGCTCTTGTCCGCATAACGCATTAAGAAGACTCGACTTTCCGGCATTTGGGCGCCCAGCAATCACCACCTTCATGCCCTCGCGCATCATCGCGCCTTGTGACGCTGCCGATCGCACAAGCTCAAGCGAGTCGATGATCGCCTGCAGCGAATTTTGCACTTTACCATCGCTGAGAAAATCAATTTCTTCGTCAGGAAAATCAATGGCCGCCTCAACGTAAATGCGCAGCTCGATCACCTGCTGCACCAGCGCTTCAATGCGCTGAGAAAAAACGCCTTGCAAACTTTGCAGCGCGCATTTTGCCGCCTGCTCAGAATCGGCTTCGATAAGATCAGCGATTGCTTCTGCCTGTGCTAAATCTAGCTTGTCATTTAAAAAAGCACGCTCCGAAAACTCGCCAGCGCGCGCCGTACGCACGCCTTCTATCTCAAGAATACGCCGGATCAGCATGTCCATCACCACAGGACCGCCATGTCCTTGCAGCTCCAAGACATCTTCGCCAGTAAAGGAATGCGGCGCTTTAAAAAACAGCGCAATGCCTTGATCAAGCGCCTGACCATCAGAGCCCAAAAACGCCACGTACTCAGCACGGCGCACTGGTAACTCACGCGCAACCAACGCGTTAGCCACAAGGCGCGCTTTGCTGCCAGAAACGCGAATGATCCCCACTCCACCGCGCCCAGGCGGCGTTGCCTGCGCCACAATAGTCTCTAACTGACTCATAATTTTCACCGCTAAAAAAATTTTGCTAAGTGTACACAAAGAAAAAGGCGACCCCAAGGATCGCCTTTAATCAGTACTTGATTATATCAAGCGCGTTTGTGTAGACCTTTACGCTCGAGCGAGCGAAAAATAATCGTTTGCTGGATCAGCGTTACGATATTGGAAACCAGCCAGTACAACACAAGGCCTGATGGGAACCAGAGGAAAAATGCAGTAAAAATCACAGGCATAAATGTCATGACTTTTTGCTGCATTGGGTCAGTCACCGTGCTTGGGCTCATTTTTTGGATCACAAACATCGAGGCGCCCATTAGTAGCGGCAGTACGTAGTAAGGATCTTGCGCTGAAAGATCATGGATCCACAGCATAAACGGCGCATGGCGCAGCTCAACAGATTCCATTAACGCCCAGTACAATGCAATGAAAATGGGCATTTGCAGCAGCAAAGGTAAGCAGCCACCCAATGGGTTAACTTTCTCTTTGCGATACAATTCCATCATTTCTTGGCTCATGCGCTGACGATCATCGCCAATACGCTCTTTCATCTCTTG
>JBOFXO010000274.1:0-8075 GCA_051654185.1 Vibrionaceae bacterium
TTGCAGTGCGCGGCGTCGGCAAAAAATTCGGTATGGCCGCTAAAGTTCACTCCTGCGTCATTGATGATCCCTTTATGCACGGGCGCTGTGACAACGGCTGCAAATTCACCGCTCATGCAGCCATCGGCCGCACGCTGTAAGGTATTGATCACGTAATGACTATTGGCGCAATCTAATTTGCCAGGGGTAACTTTTGCTAGTAACGGCTCATCGCAAACGAACAGCTCTTGAGCTTTGTGCGCGCAAGGCGCAGCGTTTGGATCATATTTTTTAAAGGTAATAGCTAAATTGTGCATTGCGGCGCGCAGCTTAAGTAGCTCCATGTTAGCCAGCACGACCAGCTGATGAGCGCAGGGCTTGCTTGCTAGCGCCAGTACAATATCGGGGCCAATTCCCGCAGGCTCTCCTGCGGTGATGGCGATGCGTTTAGGATTTTTCATTGCTGAGCTCGCATATCTTCAACATAAGCGCCCGCTCGCAGCTCTTGCAGCCAAGCGTTCACTTCTTCGCTAAATTTTCGATTGAGTAATAGCTGGTAGGCGCGGTTTTCCTTGGCCGCTTGCGTGCGATCAGCTTCACGCCGTCCTAGCACTTCTACAATATGCCAGCCATGTACGGTTTTAAATGGTTGACTGAGTCTGCCGATGGAGAGTTTGTCGACTTGCGCTTTAAATTCAGGAACATAAATATCGCTCACTTGCCAGCCAAGCTCGCCGCCTTTTGCCGCAGAGCCTGCGTCTGCGCTAAATTGCTTGGCCATTTGTGCAAAGGTGGCTTGTTTGCTGCTGATTTTTCCGGCGATCTCTTGCAGCTGCTTTTGCACGCCGCTGTCGCTTAAAATAATGGTTGGCTTTATCAAAATATGGCGTGCGTTGATCTCGGTGACCGAAAGCATCGGCTGACCACGGGTGTCTTCAATTTTTAGGATATGAAAACCGACACCGCTACGAAATGGCCCGATGATAGCGCCTTTACCTTTGCCTTTGATTTGATCGGCAAACAAGGTTGGCATCTCTTCTAGGCGCATCCAGCCCCAATCGCCGCCGCTCAGAGCGCGCGGCTCGTTGGAGTTAGCCATCGCTAACGATGAAAAATCTTGCCCCGCTTTACTTTGCTCAGTCAGCTGCTGCGCTTTTTTTAAGGCGGCATCGCGTTTAACTTTGCTGGCATCTTCATCGACATTGAGTTGAATATGGCGGATGTGGTACTGCATTTTTTCTTGATCTTTTTCGCTAAGCTGCGCGACTAACGAGTTGATCTCTTGCGGCAAAATGTTAATGCGGCGCTGCACCATGGCATTGCGTACTTCTGAAATGAGGATCTCTTTGCGGATCTGCTCTCGATACAGCTCCCAGCTTACGCCGCGCCTTTGTAAAAGCGCACGCATGTTAGATACGCTGGTTTGTCTTTCTGCCGCAATTCTTGCAAGCGCCGCTTCAAGCTTATTATCATCGACGCTGATATTAAATCGCTTTGCTTCTTGTAGCTGCAGCTCTTCTAAAATGAGCTGCTCGATGAGCTGCTTTTGTAAAATATTTTCAGGTGGAAGCTGGGATGTCTCGGCATTAAGCAGCACATTTTGCTTAAGGCGTGCCACATCACTTTTTAAAATAACGCCGTTATTGACAACAAAAAGTACTTCGTCAATGGCTTTAGCGTGCACGCCTGCCGTCGTATTTACAGTGAGGGTTAAAGCCAATAAGTAAGGTTTCCAACGATTCATTTGTATTCTCGGCGAAAGATTAATTTTTAAGTGCAAATAGACTTCGGTATCCCAACGCATTTCCAGAGGCTGAGTTATAGCCAAAACTGGTGTTCGTGCCAAGTCCTAATAAGCTAAATGATAGTGAAATATTATTCTCATATTTTGCTAAATCGTTGATATTGCTTCTAGATAAGAGATATTCATTGTAACCAAGTCCTATGGTCCAGCAGCTTGAGCGGTAAGTTAGCTGCATTAAGCTTTCGAGCATCATGTCTTGCGTTGTATCGTAAAAATATTGCGCGTTAAATGAAATTTTGCTGGTAAGCGGAAAACCTGTGATCACGCCGATCTGCGAGATCCCGTTTTTTGTTACCAAATCTAAATTTTGATTGCCGGTGGTGCTTGCTATGTAATTGCGTGACACGTAGCGATAGCTTGACTGCGCGAAAAATTTGTCATTGCGATATTCAAGGGTGGTATTCCCAAACTGTAATTCGCTGATATTACTGTCATATTCTAATGACCCTTTGACAAAAAATTGATCCGCTAAGTTCAGCTCGCTCTCGATTGCCCATGCGGAGAAGTTACTTGTTACATCGCCGTCTTTTTGTGGCCTGTCGACGTAATAAATTTGGCCAAAGGCTAAGTTAAAGCGCTCTTTATAGCCGCTGTCAAAAATGCGCGTGGTTGCACCGAGTGTAAATTGGTTGGCAGGATTGATGTAGTCGATGCTGCTAAATTGGTTGGAGCGAAAAAGACCATAATAATCAGTTTGTAAGCGCGCGGTGTCATAACCGCCATTGGCGTAATTTACCGGATTGTAAATCGCACTTTGGTCCACTTCTTTGATGTACAAATACTGCAGCTGCGGCTCTAAGGTTTGGCTGTAGCTGCGATTAAACAGCGAATCATTGCGCTCTAAGGTCACAAGCCCGTGCAGCTTTGCCATTGGCACAGTGCGCGAGGTCATCTCTTTTAGCTGTTCACCATTATAACCGCGTACATTTTTTGTATTTGTTTGATCGTAATGGGTGTACATCAATTTCGTTTCTGCACTAGCAGAAAGCCAAGTGTTGTTGTACGGCAAGCTGATGCTTGGCTCCATATGAAAACGCTTGGTATTAGGCTTAAGTTTTGAATCGGTTTCAAAATGGCTTAACTGCATCGGTAGCGACACGTCTAAACCGTATTTTAAATCATCATAGTAGTTAAAATTGAGCTGCGGTAGCAGGCGGTAGGCGGTAACAAAAGGGCTTAGCGATTGAAAATCACGCACTAATAGTGATGCATCCCAGTGATAATCGCGATAGGCAATCTGGCCGCTGCGCAAAAGTGTACTGTCTTCACGGCTACCGACCGCTGAGTCGGTATGGCGCGTAAAATAGCCAATATCACTGACAGCGCTGATGTCTGCGTTGTATTTCCAGTGGCGATCAAGGCCTGCGTGTTTCCACTGAAATCCCCAACTTTTTTCTTGATCTGAATAAAGTTTGTCATTATTCATGTATTCAGCAACGATGTTGCTTTGACCAAAGCGGGTAAGAAGGCGCGGCTCTAAGGTAAGAAAAAGGCCGCGGTTCGTCATGTAGCGCGGCGTTATCACCATGTCGGCTTGTGAGTGAATATTCCAATAAAATGGCGTCTCAATTTCAAGACCGTTGGTGCCATTGAGTGACACCGACGGGAATAAAAACCCGGTTAGCCGCCCATCTTCAACCGGAATACGCAGGTAAGGAAAATAGACAATCGGCGTATTGAGTACTTCAAAGCGCGGATGGTAGAGATCGGCAAAAATATCGCCTTCTTTTTTCTCGATGCCGCTTGCGCTAAAACGCCAGCTATTATCGGCGTCTGGGCAGGTTGTGTAAGTGCCATCTTCAAGCTTGTAAAATACGGTACCGTTTTTAAATACCTTTTTAGCTTGCCCACGGCCAGGGCCACACGTCATGCGGTATTTTGCATCGTTAAGCTGGCTGTTATTGTTTTGCAGATCAGCATGCAGGCTTGTGCTGCTGATAGCCATCTGCCCGTCGTGAAAATGGATATTGCCATTTGCATCGATCTGATTTTCAGGCTGTTTTAACCTGATGGTGTCTGCCCTTAAAGTGCGATGGCCTTGCTTTACCACAACATCGCCTTGATAGATTGCCATCTTATTGGCTTGCGCTTGCGCCTTATCTGCGATGATTGTGATTGGCAACTGGTTGATATTTTTACTTTGTTGATTAGATGGAATGCAGCTAAAAGCGCCTCCTGTTTGAGGCTTTTGTGCACAGTTGCTGCCAGATTTAGCACTGGTCGGTGCGATCACTGGCTGAGCCAAAACTGGGGCGTACAATCCAAGCCCAATCATGGAAGAGAGCAGACATCTCGCGAATGGTAGCATGGGGCAATATGATCCTGTTATTAGCAACGCGTGCTATCGCGCTTTTAAGTTGATGCGATTACAAAGCTTTAGAGGCCTTTTTTGCAAAAATTATCTTCGTAAGTCAAAACTGCCTGCAAAAATTAGATGCGTTTTTTTATTCACGGTGACAGTATTTGCTGACATTGCATGCCGGCTATGATGCTTGATTGAGTGCAACTTCTCTATGCTTTGCTCTGTACTAATGACCAGCAATGACAGAAAATGTGACCGAGATTTTATCTGCCTATAAAGCTTTTTAAATAAAAATTGGTTAGGAACGGCGTTCATCATAATCTAAAACGCGGTTAACGGCATTAATCCGCTGTCATAAACACGGCAAATTACACAGAGATAACAGCATGAGCGTTTGGGGAAAAGTATTAGGTGCTTGCTTGGGCTTTTTGCTTGGAGGGCCGCTAGGTCTTCTGCTTGGCCTTTTTTTTGGGCATAAACTCGACAAAGTTCGTCAGCGGTTGATCTTTAACACGAGTGGTGGAGCGCGTGCGGCGCAGCAGCTCTATTTTAATGCCACGTTTTCGGTGATGGGGCATCTTGCTAAAGCAAAAGGCAATGTCACAGAAAGGGAGATCCGTCTTGCTAGCGATCTGATGGATAAGATGGGCTTGCATGGCGAGGTGCGTCGTGAGGCGCAAAATGCGTTTCGTGAGGGTAAAGAGGCTAATTTTCCGCTTGAGCAAACGCTCGATAATGTGCGGCGTAGTTGTGGTTTTCGCATTGATTTACTTCAGTTTTTTTTAGAGGTGCAGATCCAAGCGGCATTTGCCGATGGCTCAATTCACCCAGCAGAAGAAGTCATTTTACAAAAAATCGGCGCGCGGCTTGGCTTTTCTTCGGCGCAGCTTGCGCAGCGCATTGCGATGCAAGAAGCAGCGTTTGAATTTAATCACAATCAGCACTTTAACCAAGCTTCATCGGCAAGCTCAGGGCGCAGATTGCAAGGCGCTTATCAGCTGTTAGGCGTGGCTGAAGATTGTGATGATGCGACTTTAAAGCGCGCTTATCGCAAGCTTATGAATGAGCACCATCCGGATAAATTAGCAGCAAAAGGTTTGCCAGCATCGATGATGGAAATGGCGAAAAAGAAAACCCAAGAAATTCAAGAAGCGTATGAACTTGTGAAAAAGGCGCGTGAGTAGCCTTGCGTAGTACATTTTTTATGATTTGATTGAAAAAATTTGCAAGAACCCCCTTGGATCCCACAAATCGATCCCCATGTATAGAGGGAGCAGAAAATGCGGCATTTTTTAATGCCCTTTTTATTTAAAAATGAGCGTGCTCTTTTGCTTGGCGTTGCCGGTAAGGCGTTGCCAGTAGATGCGCGCTAAATTCCATCAATTTTTAGTATTAGGAGACGGCTCGTGAATCTTCGTCCACTTCATGACAGAGTTATTGTTGAACGACAAGAAGTAGAATCAAAGTCAGCAGGCGGCATCGTATTAGCGGGATCTGCTGCAGAAAAATCGACTCGAGGTCTGGTTTTAGCGGTTGGCAAAGGCCGTATTTTAGACAACGGTAATGTGCAGCCACTGGATGTTAAAGTTGGCGACGTTGTGGTTTTTTCTGAAGGTTACGCGACTAAAAAAGAAAAAATTGATGGCAAAGAAGTGCTGATCTTGTCTGAAAGTGACATTTTGGCAATTGTTGGTTGATTTTCTGAAATATTAATAACTTGAAGGAATAAAAAGAATGGCTGCAAAAGATGTAAAATTTGGTAGCGATGCTCGCGTAAAAATGCTCGAAGGCGTAAATATTCTAGCGAATGCAGTAAAAGTAACTTTAGGCCCTAAAGGCCGTAACGTTGTGCTAGATAAATCATTTGGCGCGCCAACCATCACTAAAGATGGTGTTTCTGTTGCACGTGAAATCGAACTTGAAGACAAGTTCCAAAACATGGGCGCACAGATGGTCAAAGAAGTGGCATCAAAAGCAAATGATGCGGCTGGTGACGGCACAACTACGGCAACTGTTCTTGCGCAAGCAATTGTACGCGAAGGTTTAAAAGCCGTTGCTGCTGGCATGAACCCAATGGACATTAAGCGTGGTATCGACAAAGCCGTTACTGCTGCGGTTGATGCGCTAAAATCACTTTCTGTTCCTTGCAAAGATTCTAAAGCGATTGCACAAGTTGGCACTATTTCTGCTAACTCTGACGAAAATGTCGGCCGTTTGATTGCTGAAGCAATGGAAAAAGTCGGTCGTGACGGTGTTATCACTGTTGAAGAAGGCCAATCTTTGCAAGATGAGCTTGACGTAGTTGAAGGTATGCAGTTTGACCGCGGTTACCTTTCTCCTTACTTCATTAACAAGCAAGATTCTGGCAGCGTTGAGCTGGACAACCCTTCAATTTTGCTGGTTGATAAAAAGATCTCTAACATTCGCGAATTGCTGCCAGTGCTAGAAGCTGTTGCAAAATCTTCTCGTCCACTGCTGATTGTGGCAGAAGACGTTGAAGGCGAAGCGCTAGCAACTTTAGTTGTTAACAACATGCGCGGCATTGTAAAAGTAGCTGCTGTAAAAGCGCCAGGCTTTGGCGATCGCCGTAAAGCGATGCTGCAAGACATCGCGGTATTGACTGCGGGCACAGTGATCTCTGAAGAGATCGGTCTTGAGCTTGAAAAAGCAACCCTAGAAGATCTTGGCCAAGCTAAGCGCGTTACCATCACAAAAGACGCGACAACTATCATCGATGGCGCGGGTAACGAGAGCGAAATCAATGGCCGTGTTGCGCAAATTCGTCAGCAAATCGAAGATGCGACTTCTGATTATGACAAAGAGAAGCTGCAAGAGCGCGTAGCGAAATTAGCTGGCGGTGTTGCTGTGATCAAAGTGGGCGCTGCTACTGAGATCGAAATGAAAGAGAAAAAAGATCGCGTAGAAGACGCACTGCATGCAACACGTGCAGCGGTTGAAGAAGGCGTGGTTGCTGGCGGCGGTGTTGCGCTTATTCGCGCAGCAAGCGTAGTGTCAAAACTTGTTGGTGACAATGAAGAGCAAAACGTGGGTATTCGCGTAGCGTTACGCGCAATGGAAGCACCTCTTCGTCAAATCGCGCTAAACGCTGGCGATGAAGAGTCTGTTGTGGCTAACGAAGTGAAATCAGGTCAAGGCAGCTACGGCTATAACGCCGCAACGGGCACCTATGGCGACATGATTGAGATGGGTATTTTGGATCCAACTAAAGTGACTCGTCTTGCGCTGCAATTTGCTTCGTCAATTGCAGGACTTATGATCACAACTGAAGCAATGGTCACTGAGCTGCCAAAAGCTGACGCACCTGCTGCACCTGATATGGGCGGCATGGGCGGCATGGGAATGATGTAAGTTTGTTACCTTGCCTTAACGCAAGAAAAAAGCCCGCAGCTGCGGGCTTTTTTTATGGTACTTTTTTTAGGGTTCATGGCTTTTAGGGGGCATGGCGGCACATGGAGAAGAAAAGAGTATTGCGCTACACCAAAAACAGCGTTGCAAGCCCTAAAAACACCGAAAGGCCCACAATATCTGTAATGGTCGTCAGCGCCATGCCGCCGGCTAAAGCTGGATCAATTTTCATCTTTTTAAGCATGATAGGAATGCAAACCCCTGCAATACCCGCAACGGTAAGGTTGGTAAGCATTGCTGCGCCAATAATAGCGCCCAGTAACAGATCGGCTTTCCAGACTGCGACCACACCACCAATAATAACCGCCCACAGCAAGCCGTTTAATAGGCCAACGAGCGCTTCTTTACTTAAGAGCCAGCGGGTATTTGACTCGCCGATATGGCCAACCGCAAGCCCTCGGATCACAAGCGCAACCGTTTGATTACCGGCAACACCGCCCATTGATGGCACAATCGTCATTAAAACGGCGATAGACGCCATCTGCTCTAGCGTATTTTCAAACAGGTTAGAAACAGAGGCGGCGGCAAGCGCCGTTAAAATATTGGTACCAAGCCAGATGCTGC
>JBOFXO010000275.1:0-12206 GCA_051654185.1 Vibrionaceae bacterium
TTTTTATATATTTATGGGTTTTTATATATTTGACGGTGAAAATAGTAGCCACATCCCTGTGCCACTGCAAGCCATGAGGCCGTATTAGACAGGCTCGATCTCGACGAGATGCTTACCTGCAGCAAGTTTTGCCGCAAAAATGCCAAGAATAGCAGAAAAAATAAGCAGCATGACAATTTCTTCAAAGTTTAAGCCGCTGAGTTTAAAATCACTTTGATACAGCACAGCGACATCTAAAACGGCTGCACTTAAAAGATTGCTGACCAGCAGTGTGACAAGCCATGCCAGCAGGGCGCCGACTAAAGCGAGCCACATTCCCATGTAAACATAAGGTCGCAAAATATAACTGTTTGTCGCGCCAACTAATTTCATCACTTGGATCTGCTCCTTATGACTCACAATTTGCAGGCGCAAGGTGTTACCAATGATAAAAAAGACAGCAACCAACATCAATCCAGAAAAAGCCATGCTTAGCGAAAGCGCTAAAGATTCTATCGCAGAAATACGGGTTAACCAGTCGCTGTTAAGGCGCACCTCTTCTATTTCCGACTCTTTGCCAAGACGCTTTGCCAGATCGGTAGCAAATTTTACCCCTTGCTGCGCTGGCGTCACCAAAATAACACCTGGCAACGGATTATCTTCTAAAAGATCCACAGCACTTTGAAAACCTTGCATTTTTCGTAGCTCCTGCAGCCCCTCTTCAGGAGAGATGTACTGCGCGCTACTGATGCTTGGCCAACGCTCGAGGGCATCCACATAATTTTTTGTATTATTGGCGGACAATTTTTTCAAATAAATCGTTAACTGATTAGGCGGTTGCAGCTCATCTTTCATCATGACAATATTTTTTGCCAGCATAAAAAATGTCGTCGGCAGTGAAAGCGATAATGCAAGTACAAGCACCGTAAGCAGATTGCTTAAAGGGCGCTGCAGTAAATCAAGTAATGCATTTTTACATTGCTGGCGATGCAAGCCTAGGCGCTTAACCACTGGAAACCTCCGATAAATACCCTTGATTAAGCTCAAAACGGCGAATGTTGCCACGATTGAGCAACGTCGTGTCATGTGTTGCCATTAAAATGGTCACGCCCACTTGGTTAAATAAGCGAAACAATTCCATGATCTGATGGGATAACGCCGAATCGAGGTTGCCCGTTGGCTCATCAGCGACCAGCACAAGCGGACGGTTGACCACCGCTCTTGCAATGCCCACTCGCTGCTGCTCGCCGCCAGAAAGTTGCACCGGCAAGCAGGTCAACTTATCGAGCAGCCCGACTTTATCTAGCGCCGCACAAACGCGCTTTTTAATATCATTTTCGCGCATTTGTGCTATTCGCAGCGGCAAAGCCACATTTTCAAAGACAGAGCGATCCATCAACAAACGGTGATCTTGAAAAATCATCCCAACATGACGGCGCAAAAAAGGGATCTCATTTTTATCGATCCGCGAAATATCATGACCATTGAAAAAAATTTTACCCGCACTCGGGCGCTCGATGGCGCACAACAGCTTAAGCAAGGTACTTTTTCCTGCCCCTGAGTGGCCAGTTAAAAAAGCCATATCCCCTTTAGGCAGATGGAAGGTCACTTTTTGCAATGCTTGCTGCCCACCTCGGTAAGCCTTACTTACCTGCAAAAAACGGATCACCCCGGTTAATCCTCCTGGCTAAATAATGCTTCAATAAATTCATGAGCAACAAATGGGCGCAAGTCGTCAACGCCCTCACCAATTCCAATGTAACGAATTGGAATTTTCATCTGATCGGCTATAGCAAAAATTATTCCACCTTTTGCAGTGCCATCTAGTTTGGTTAATGTGATCCCCGAAATAGGCGCAATTTCATTAAAAAGGCGCGCTTGATTTAGCGCATTTTGCCCTGTTCCGGCGTCTAGCGTTAGCATAATTTCATGCGGCGCCTTAGCGTCACTTTTTTGGATGACACGAACAATTTTACGCAGTTCGTTCATCAAATTTGCTTTGTTTTGCAAACGACCAGCCGTATCAGCAATAACGACATCAATTTGGCGCGCCTTTGCCGCAGCGATGGCATCAAAAATCACAGAAGCACTATCTGCGCCATTTTGCTGCGCAATCACCGGTACATTGTTACGCTTTCCCCAAACTTGCAGCTGTTCGACAGCCGCCGCCCGAAATGTATCCCCCGCCGCGAGCAGCACCGACTTACCTTGCTGCTGAAACTGCTTAGCCAATTTGCCAATGGTGGTCGTTTTACCCACGCCATTAACCCCAACCATGAGGATAACAAAAGGCCCATTTTCTTTTGCTAAATCAACCGTAAGCGGTTTTTCGACCGGCGCCAAACTATTGACCATCTCTTGCTTAAGCAGACCGTATAAGAGCGACGCCTCTTTTAGCTGTTTGCGCGAGGCTTTTTCCGTCAGATTCTTAATGATTTTATCTGTGGTTTCAATGCCTAAATCAGCGATCAGCAGCTGCTCCTCAAGCATATCAAACAGTTGCGCATCGATACTTTTGCCTAAAAAAAGCTCTAAAATACCGTTGCCGATACTCATTTTTGTTTTGCTAAGACCAAGTTTGAGCTTTGCAAAAAGGCTGTCTGAGGCAGGTTTCTCCTGCGCTAAAGCAGGCACGCTCGCCTTAGCTTGTTTTTGCAAACTCAGCGCAGAGAGTGAATATTTTCCCGGCTGCTGCGAAAAATCTGCATTTTTAGCCAAAGCTGCGCTGCGTTCTTGCTGCTGCGCCTCTTCAATACGCTTCACCTCGTCCATTTGCGCCTGCAGCAACTGCTTTGCCTCTTGACGGGCGCGCTCTTCTTGCTGCAACTCTTTTTGCGCCAACGCGTCAAGACGCGCCTGATGTTCCTGTTTTTCTTGGTCTGAAGCGTTTCGCCCTAAGCCAAACCACCCTTTGATCCCGCTTTGCTTTTTTTCTGCCATTGGCAAACCCTAAAACATGATTTGAATAACCGTGACTATCAACCTTGCTTTCGCTATACACGCATCCACTTTTGATCAATTCAATCAACGCTAAAAAAGCCTCATCACCACTATTTTGAGGAAATACGTGTACTTAAAGAAAATAGAACACTCATTGATAACTTAACAGTGCGAATTGAGCTTCGTATATTAGCAAAGCCAACCACATACTCGGTATGCACAAAAAGTTGCGCACAATCAAAAGCATAGCCCTTTGATCGCACTTGTCGCATTTATTAAGAGATAGCGCGATTGCAAAATATAGTAGACCACGCAATATGGCATTTCATATCATATTCAGACAAAAAAACTGTACTGCGCAATTTTATGCTAGCGGCAATCGCTTACGATCTGATAACTTTCAGCATCTTATCATTATCCTAACTTGCAAAGAACCTATGCCAAATCACAAGTCACCCCGCAAAGCAGCTACGCCCGTCCATCTTGGGCCAGGATTTATCCGCATCATCGCAGGACAATGGCGTGGGCGAAAATTGCCGGTGCAAAATGTAGCGGGGCTTAGGCCGACCACCGATAGAATAAAGGAGACTGTTTTCAATTGGTTACAAGCAGATATTTATGGCGCGCGCTGCCTAGATCTGTTTGCAGGCAGTGGCAGTTTGGGGTTTGAAGCGCTATCGCGGCAAGCCGCACAGGTTACGTTTTTAGAAAAAGACGCCAAAGCGCACGCTCAGCTAGCAATCAACATCAATGCGCTTAAAACGCAGCAGGCAGCGCTGCATCTTACCGATTCACTTCATTTTTTAGCCAAGAAAAATACAACGCAGGCGCCCTTTGATTTGATTTTTATCGATCCGCCATTTCACTTAGACTTAATAAAGCAGGTTATTGAAAAAATAGAAGAAAATGGCTGGCTTGCACCCGATGGGCTCATTTACATAGAGTCCGAACTCTCGCTTTGTGATCTAAACATTCCAGACGACTGGCGCTTATTAAAACAAAAGCAAGCAGGACAGGTGCTATTTCGCCTCTATCAAAAAGAGAGTCTCGCGTAACAGTTAGCGCGCACAAGCACGGCTAAATTAGTGAATAAGCTCTGGCCAAAAATTGGCATAAAACCACAGTGACATGCCGGTCACCAGCACAATTAAAAGCAGCGCAACATACCAAATGCGGCGCACACTGCGCGGCGTAAGTAGCTGCTCACACTGTTTGCATGCAATGAGAAATTGCTTTGTATCAGCAAGGTGGTAGTGGTTGTCATGAAGTGCTTCACTGGCGATCTGAGTGACTAAATTTAGCGGCTGCATAACGGCGTTTGGTAAGCGCTCTTGGCAGCTTTCTACCATTTGTGCAAGATCATCGCCTGTCGCGTGGTAATACTCGGTCAACAAATATTCGATGCGTTTTGTTAATTTAATGACCAAGAGTAAATCATCCATGAAATTCCTGCAGTTTTTGCTATGTTATGCCTACTAAATAATATTGCACCATCCCACAAGGCAGCCTTTTATTTCAAGACAATGCTAAATAAAACAGTAAAATTTGGAATGGTCGTTGCAATAATCTTGTAAATGTGACAAAAAAGTTAAGTTAAACTGCAAAAGAGCTCGACTCAAATTTTGTCTAGCACCTAAGTCAGGGAGCATTCATGCCTACATCTCGCCTATTTTGCAAAGAAGCTGATCTTGCTAATAATCAAACACTTTTTCGTCAGTTTTGGGCGACGCGCAAGCATGGGCAAGTTATCGCAAAAGATGGATTGCGCCTGCAATGGTGCGCCTTTGAACACAGCGCGCACACTAAAGCTATCGTCATCGTCAACGGCCGTACCGAAACGCAGCTCAAATACGTTGAGCTTTTTTACGACCTCTTCTTGCAAGGCTTTGATATTTATAGCTATGACCATCGAGGACAAGGATTAAGCCAGCGCCTTATCAGCGGCAGTGATGTGGGACACGTTGTCTTTTTTGATGACTATGTGGATGATTTAGAAAACATTTTTAAAACTGTTGTCTGCCAAAAAGAGCATCAAGAGCGCCTGCTACTTGGCCATTCGATGGGCGGCGCGATCAGCTGTTTGTATGCTGCAAGAAATCCGCAGACCATACAAAAAATGGTGTTGATCGCCCCTATGTTAGGCATTGCACTGCCAAAATGGCAAAAACCCTTTGCGCAGCCGCTCACCTGGGCTCTTACTCAATGCCAGCATCCCGCAACTCATTTGCTTGGGCAGGCCAGTTTTACGCAAAAAAGCTCTGATATCACGTTGCTTACTCACTCGCAAGCGCGCTATTTACACGCCAAGCGCCTTTTTCTCGAAAATCCGCGCCTTCAAGTCGGCGGCCCAAGTGCGCGCTGGGTGTGGCAAAGCCTTAAGTGCGCGCCCAAATTACAAAAAGCGGCGCAAACCATCCCTTTGCCAATACTTTTTGTGCAAGGAGCGCAAGAGCAGATCATTTGCAATGAGGCTATCCGCCAAGCGCACGAGCAGCGCCTACAGTGCGCGCTTCCTTCACAGCTATTTTGCTTAGACAATGCGCGCCACGAATTACTTTTTGAGCAAGACAGTGTGCGCGATAAAGTACTTGATCACATACTTAATTTTGCTTAACTATTTCCTTTACATTTCGATGGCTAGCACTTCTACTCGAAGCTACCCTTTTGCTAAGTTATTCTTTTTTCTTTATATATGACTAAGTAGACTCGCTTAGTCTTCTTTAATCTTTCTTCGAGGCTTTTATGTACAAACTTGTTGCGTCTGATCTTGATGGCACATTGCTTACCCCCGATCACAGCATTGCTCCTTTTACCCGTGACGTTTTACAGCGCTTGCACGAGCAAAGTAAACACTTCATTTTTGCAACCGGACGCCATCATATTGATGTAGCAAGCATTCGTGAAACTGTCGGCATTCCCGCTTACATGATCACCTCAAACGGCGCGCGCGTGCACGATGAAGCTGGCAACTTACTGTTAAGCCGCAGCATTGAGCCTGAATTGGTGCAAACCTTGGTCGATTTAGCTAAAGGTGATGAGCACGTTTCAGTCAACCTCTATCTTGATGATAAGTGGCTGATCAATCGCATTGATGAGCGTTTGAACGAATACCATGTCGATTCTCATTTTTCCTGTGAGCTCCTCGATATCGAAAACCCACCAACACACAATGTCTGCAAAGTTTTCTACACCTGCTTTGATCATGAAAAACTTTTACAATACGAGAAAAAGCTACACGAACAATTTGGCGACGCTATCAATGTGGCATTTTCCACAACCTTTTGCTTAGAAGTGATGGCAAAAGGGATCTCAAAAGGCTCAGCAATCACTCTGGTTGCTAAAGCAAAAGGATATAGCCTTGAGCAATGCATTGCTTTTGGTGATGGCATGAACGACGTGGAAATGTTGCAAGCGGTGAAAAAAGGGGTGGTCATGGGCAATGCTTCTGATCGCGTTAAAACCACGCTGTCAAATCTTGAGGTGATCGGCACTAACGAAGAGCAAGCGGTCGCCCACTATTTGGCTAAACACCTGCTCTAGCAGCCTTTTTAAACCGTTGGACATTATGGCGCGCGTTGTTAGTAGCGCGCATCAACTTAATACACATTTTATTTTTCTAAGATAGATGAGGTTATTTTGTTAATTTCTAATTCTCGCCTTGCTGGCACGGCAGCACTACTGCTCACCGCCTTTTACGCCAATTCGCAGCAGCAACCTGCAGCGGCCGCACCAGCGGCTAACAGCTCACTACTACGCGGACAGCTGCTGCTGAGCACAAATGGCGGCGTCAATAAGATCGCTTCATGCGATAACTCTAGGCAGTTCCCCGTACAACTTGACGCAAAACTTTTGCAGCAAGCACAAAAATTTTATGATGAGCATCGGCCTATCTACATTGAAGCCTTTGGCCATTTCACTTTGCTGGCTAAAGAGCCTCAATTTACGATCACCGCGCTCAACTTATTTTCTAGCGAAATCAATCTTTGCTCTCGCCCAACGCAAAAAAGCTACGCCTTTGGCAACGGGCCAGCTTGGTCTGTGACCATGTTAAAGCAAGAGCTGCACTACGCGCCGCGAGGAGCAAAAGAGCAGCACTTTAAGCTCACTAGCCTAAAAAATAGCAAGTCAGCGCTGCATTTTGAGGCTAAAGAGGCTGACTTAAAAATCCAGCAGG
Organism: Vibrionaceae bacterium; assembly: GCA_051654185.1. GTDB lineage: Bacteria > Pseudomonadota > Gammaproteobacteria > Enterobacterales > Vibrionaceae > Enterovibrio. The sequence goes on from JBOFXO010000275.1 coordinate 7,094, forward strand.
GTTTTTGTAATGACGGCATGAGCGACAGCGTATTTGGCTGGAAAGCAACCTTTACGCTCGCTGGCAAACCGATGCGCGGCTGCGCAAGGCTTACCCCGCAAACCATGAACGCAAACCTCGTAGATAGCAGCACAGATCACACAATAGCCATATCTGCACCTTAAACAGCAATAGCGCAAAAGCGCACACTTGTCCGCAGCACCTTTCGTTGGCTTTGCATCAGTTAAAAAGCCAACGTCTTCATTGTTTCGTTGAGGAATGTAATGCTTTTACTTACTTTCGTGACCTTACTTTGGTCTTTTTCATTTAGCCTGATCGGCGTTTACCTAGCAGGGCAAGTAGACCCTTGGCTTAGCACACTCCTGCGCATCGCCTTTGCAAGCCTGCTATTTTTACCCTTTTTACGCTTAAAGGGTATTTCACTGCGCATCATAGGACAGCTTATGGCGCTTGGTGCAATACAGCTTGGGCTCATGTACTGTTTTTATTATCAAGCCTTTTTGTATTTAACGGTACCTGAAGTACTGCTCTTTACGATTTTCACGCCCATTTACATCACCTTACTTTATGACTTTTTGCATAAAAGCTTTAGCTGGCGATCGCTACTCAGCGCCGTGCTTGCCATTGTTGGCGCCGCCGTTATTCAATATACCTCGGTAAGCCCTGACTGCATATTGGGCTTTTTCATCGTACAAGGCGCTAATTTTTGCTTTGCACTCGGCCAAGTTGGATATAAAAGGCTAATAGAAAACGAAAATATTCAAATTCCCACTCGCAGCATTTTTGGGCTGTTTTACCTTGGCGCGCTGAGCGTCGCCCTGCCCGCATTTTTGTTTTTTGGCAAAGCCAATTACGCCGCCATTTTGCCACATCAATGGGCGATATTGTTTTACCTTGGCACTATTGCTTCAGGGGTTGGCTATTTTTTATGGAATAAAGGGGCGACAAAAGTTAGCGCAGGTCAATTAGCCGTGATGAATAATGCGCTGATCCCTATGGGAATTCTAGTAAACGTACTCTTTTGGAATAAATCATCTAATTTTCTAGCACTGATGAGCGGTGGGGCAATTATTTTTGCTTCGCTCTTTATCTGTGAAAAATTTAATTTATCCAAGAAAAACAATTTAATAGAAAAAACAAATTAATTTTATTCAAGCTTTCCACTCCTACTTACTCACGCCCAGCAAATGTATAACTTTTAATACATGTAACGGGCGTTTTTTTAGCTTCAAGATATTCACTCCATACAACAAGCAATAGCTAAACCTTAAAAGCGAGTGCTTTTTCGTCAATTAGTTCAAATCTCTGGGCGAAAAATAGCCAAAAATCACACACTTTAATGCAAGTTGCATGATTGCAAATTCTACACTTCTCACGCAAAATACAGATCGCTAGCCATCAAAAAGACAAGAAAGCTAGACACTGCATTCAAATTAGTCACGCACTAAGCTCCAACCTATAAAAACATAAAAAATATAATTTAGAGGTAATATATGAATAAAATACCTTTTTTCGCGATTTTATTTCTCGCAGCTCATGCTCATTCGTATGAAATAAATAATAAAAAATCCGCAACTTTCCCACAAGCTGACCATGTTTTCCCCCAAGGATTAATGATTTATCAAGCCGGCACCATTGTTGAGCACAAAAATCGCTTATTCCAATGCAAAGATTACCCAAGCTCTGGTTTTTGCAGCCAATGGAGTCCCGCCGACCCTCAATATGCTCCCGGTGAAGGCGATGCATGGCCGCTCGCTTGGACAGAAATCACCCCAGGCGCAAGATATGTCGGCGATGCAAACTATCACTATGATTATCCAAGAAGTTTACAAGAATATGGCGCCGGCACCTTGGTGCAAAATAACCACAAGGTGTACCGCTGCAAAAATTACCCCAACAGCAATTTTTGCGGGCAATGGGCTGATAGCAATAAACAGTTTGAACCAGGCGTAGGTAAAAACTGGGAAATGGCATGGGATTATGTCGGCAAAGCCGGTAGCGTGACTCTACGCAACTAATCATCTCTAACACATTGCATCTCTATTTTTAAGGCAAGCTCACTTGCCTTTTTATTTGATCCATTTCTTTAACAATAAAAAAGCTGCCTTTTAGCAAGCAGTGGATTACTCTATCCCTATCGACCTGACTTGTGATTTTTATGCCAATGAAAGAACGCGTCTTTTTTTTCGATCTCTTGCGCTGCGTTGCGGCAATTGCCGTGATAGCAATTCATGTACTTTCGCCCTATAGAGAAGCGCTTAATGACATTGGCTTTGGGCAATGGTCAACAGCCATTGCAGTAAATAGCGCCTCACGCTGGGCGGTCCCAGTCTTTATCTTGATCACCGGCGCATTGCTTATTAGCGATAAAAAACCTTTTGCACTCGAGCATTATATTAAACGGCGCTTTGCCAAGGTATTCATTCCCTTTATAGTTTGGTCTTTATTTTACGCTTATTTTTCCGGATGGAGCACGCAAGGGTTTAGCAGCGCAATTGCAATTAAAAATATGCAAGAATTCTGGCACTCCCCAACCTATTATCACCTTGGTTTTTTTTATTACTTTATTCCACTGTATTTTGTGATACCTATTTTTAAATGGTTAGAAAATAATAATTACCACTCGATTTTATATACTATTACGGCTCTTTGGTTAATAAGCTGCACTCTCTATTTATTTAAAGTTAATGGATGGTGGGATAATAAGTTTTGGCTGTTCATGGGATATTTGCCGGCAGGGTATTTACTCTACACAAAAATACCCAACAATAAGCAAAGCGTCCTATATTCAGGTGTTTTTGGAATAGTCGCAATTACCATTACATTTATCATGGTGGTTTATCTTAGTTTGCAAAATGGCCATTATTCTATCGGGCGTTGGCTATCCTATAACACGATTAATGTGGTTATGGCAGCCGCAATGGTATTTATTTTTTGTCGCTATATTGCAGAAAACCTACCTAATAAAGTTAAATCTGCAGTGATATTTATCAGCAAGCACAGTTTAGGGGTTTATTTATTACACCCTATATTTTTATGGCCGATGAAAAACTATCAATGGTATAACCATCATCCCGCACTGATCATTCCTTTGTGGATAATTATCAGCGGATCTCTTTCTTTGTTACTTAGCCATTTCGTAGCACAATCCAAAAAAACACAATGGCTGTTACCGTAAAAATAGAATTGCCAATTTTTAAGATAAATATTGAAGCGCAACAAGCATATTCATTTAATATTTCAACTTGATATTATCCTTGGCAAAAAAGATATTTTTTGTATAATTGCGCTCAAATTTGGGTTCCCTCACCCCAGACCAATAAAAAGGCACATTATGACTCGTTTTTCGGCTGTTCAGCAGCGCCTCGCGCTGAAATACCTTATTGCATTTCATTTAGTTATCATTGCTTCGAGCAATTATTTGGTGCAAATCCCCATCACTATTTTTGGCTTTCACGTTACTTGGGGAGCATTTACCTTTCCCTTTACCTTTTTAGCAACCGATCTAACCGTACGCGTTTATGGCAAAGAGTTAGCACGCAAAATTATTTTTTTCGCCATGCTGCCGTCACTGCTTATTTCGTATGTATTTTCAGTGCTTTTTTACCAAGGCGAATATCAAGGAGTTGCGGCGCTTGAGCAGTTTAATCTGTTTGTGTTTCGTATTGCCGCGGCAAGCTTCATGGCTTACTTGCTCGGGCAAATTCTAGACATTTCCATATTTAATCGCATGCGCCAAATGCAGTGGTGGTGGGCCGCGCCTTGTGCCTCAACCATTCTTGGCAATGCAATAGACTCCATCGCCTTCTCCGTGATTGCGTTTCATAACAGCACGGATCAATTTATGGCGCAGCATTGGCCAGAAATAGCACTTGTTGATTACGCATTTAAGATATTTGTAAGCTTGGTATTATTCGTACCCTTATACGGCGCGCTGTTAAATCACATCACGCGCCGCCTGACTAAACCTGCGCCGCAGCCAAGCGGCTCGTTTTAGCGCTTAACTTTGACGCTGGCGTAGCGCTTCAAACAAGCATACGCCGGCTGCAACCGAAATATTCAAGCTTGAAACAGTGCCGATCATCGGGATTTTAGTTAAAACATCGCAGGTCTCGCGCGTTAAACGGCGCATCCCTTCACCTTCTGCGCCCATCACAATTGCCAGCGCGCCGGTAAGTTTAGTTTGATAAATATCGTTAGGCGCATCCCCAGCAGTCCCAACAATCCACACCCCTTTTTGCTGCAAACTACGCATGGTACGCGCAAGATTAGTGACACGCACAAGCGGCACGGTTTCAGCCGCCCCGACAGCCACTTTGCGCGCCGTTGCATTAAGGGTCGCCGAACGATCTTTAGGCACAATCACGGCTGTTACGCCGGCAGCATCTGCATTACGTAAGCAGGCGCCTAAATTGTGCGGATCGGTTACGCCATCTAAGATCAGCAGCAGCGGCGCCACGCATTCTTCAAGCAGCGCATCGAGATCGTTTTCACTATATTGGCGGCCAGCCTTAACGCGCGCCACAATGCCCTGATGCACAGCCCCAGGCGCTTTGTCATCAAGCGCTTTACGCGCCATCAAATGCACCTTAATGCCAAGGCGCGTCAGCTCATCGAGCAGCGGCTGCACGCGCTCATCCTCTCGCCCTTGCAGTGCAAATAACTCAATAAAACGGCTTGGATCCTTATTTAACACAGCTTGCACGGCATGAATGCCGTAAATAATTTCAATACTCATAACGGACTGCTTTTTTTACTTCTTTTTCTTAGGTGATTGAGATGATTTTTTGCGCGCAGCAGGTTTTCCCCCAGCTTTATCGCTTTTTGCCTTAGATCCGGTTTTGCTCTTAGGCTTAGCGCTGCCATTGCCGGTTTTTTTCAAACGCAGCGTAGGTCTAGCAGGATCTTTTTGCTCTTTGCGCTCGCCCTCTTTAGGGATAAGTCCTTGTAAAAGCTGCTGGCGCACCGACATGCCCGCCCCATCTTGTGAGCGAGGAGTCCCCCTTGACTCTTCTCGGCGGCTGCGATCTCGCGAAGTTTTACCCACACGCGCAGGTCTGCGACCACCACCTTCAAGGCTAAAATCAATCATGCGATCGGCCAAATTTACCGC
>JBOFXO010000276.1:0-6687 GCA_051654185.1 Vibrionaceae bacterium
AACCATCCAGCATATTGGCAAATGGTGCAACGGATCATTCCAGAAATGCCGTCTTTATTCATTACCGTACCCGATGATGCCAGTGCTCCCGAGATAGTTCTCTCTCCAGAGCAGCAGCCGCAGCACCACCATCTACTGGAGCATCTGCAAATCGGTGAGCAAGATGGGGCGGCTCGCTACGCAAGACCAGATACAGGAAACTCAGAGCGTTTCCACGATACGCTAGCACTGTTGATGATGTTCGACTACATTACGCTCGACGATTGCTGGGATATCATCGACCGTTTTGCCCAGAACTTTGCAGATGGAGTAGAGGGAAGCTTTGAGATTGCTGGCAGAACAGCTCTGTTAAATGAAACCATCACACTGACACAACCTAGTTGGTGGCGTGATGTTCTTTCCTTCTCAAACAGATATTCACTGATGCGCTTTGATCCTGCCACAAATACTTTCTATTTCGATCCTGAGACTGAAAATATGGAGATTCAAACTGCGTTAATGAATGCAATCCAAAACATGGCGCCTCGCCAAGCTCGCTTAACATATTTACGAGAAAATGGTCCTCTTGGCCCTATTGCTGATCGAATAGCTGGCAATGAGCCCTACCTCACCGAGGCGGAGTATCAACTAGCTGTAAACGTGATTGACGCAGACATGGAGTCGCCAGCCCAGCACTTTACTCGTACTCGCAACCCAAATAGTCAAAACGGGGTGAACAATCCATAAAGCGTTTATTTTGGTTCTGACTTAAACTGCGCTATTAAGCAAGCAAAGCTGCCGTAAATCGGCAGCTTTTTTATTTATACTCACTCTTTTTTATAAATAAAATCTATGGGTTGTGATCATACGGATATTTTTTGCACAAAAAGCTATCTAATATGCCGCAAGATCGAACTAGTGATTTGCAAGGTAAAATATGCTAAATTTGCGTGCCTGCGCAGTTGACTAAATGATTTAATGTTATTCGTTTTTTCTCAGATCCACCTGCATAAAAATGTAGCGATCTCAAAACGTTAAATTTTGTCATGCAGCCATTGCTTAAGCTTGGTAACGCTTACATCTTGCCTATGCCCAAACAAATTAAACTTGCCATTCAGCACCTGACTATGAGCAACCTAGCTGTCAAACAGTGTGCGTCTGCTTAGAAAACATCGCGTGAACGATGATTTTCAGTAATGAGGATATCGAGCAGCAATGTTAAATGTGCGGGGAAATAAATCTTGTACAATGTTTGACCGGAGAATTCCAACATGAAGAAAACCAAAATTGTCTGTACCATTGGACCGAAAACAGAATCGGTTGAAATGCTAACCAAACTGGTTAATGCAGGCATGAATGTTATGCGCCTTAATTTTTCACACGGTGACTTTATTGAGCACGGCACGCGGATCAAAAATTTCCGTGAAGTGATGAAAAACACAGGCAAACCACTCGCTATTTTGCTTGATACTAAAGGGCCTGAGATCCGCACAATCAAGCTAGAAGGCGGCAAAGATGTCTCTTTAGTGGCTGGGCAAAAATTCACCTTCACCACAGATGCGACAGTAGTTGGTAACAGCGAGCGCGTTGCTGTGACCTATCCAGGTTTTGCAAACGATCTGACTAAAGGCAACATCATTTTAGTTGATGATGGTCTGTTAGAGATGCGTGTGCTTGAAACTACTGCTACAGAAGTTATCTGTGAAGTGCTTAACAGCGGTGATCTGGGCGAAAACAAAGGCGTTAACTTGCCAAACGTTTCGGTAAATCTGCCGGCTCTATCAGAAAAAGACAAAAAAGATCTCGTCTTTGGCTGTGAGCAAGGAGTTGATTTCATTGCAGCTTCTTTCATTCGTAAAGCATCTGACGTCAAAGAGATCCGTGAAGTGCTAAAAGCGCACGGCGGCGAAAACATCCAAGTTATTTCAAAAATTGAAAACCAAGAAGGCGTGGATAACTTTGACTCTATCCTAGAAGCGTCTGACGGTATCATGGTTGCACGTGGCGATCTTGGCGTTGAGATCCCAGCTGAAGAAGTTATTTTTGCGCAAAAAATGATGATCGAAAAATGTAACCGCGCACGTAAAGTTGTGATCACTGCAACTCAAATGCTTGATTCTATGATCAAAAATCCACGCCCAACTCGCGCAGAAGCAGGCGACGTTGCTAACGCCATCATGGATGGTACTGATGCGGTAATGCTTTCTGGCGAAACGGCAAAAGGCAAATACCCTATTGAAGCAGTGACCATTATGGCGCGCATTGCTGAGCGTACTGATCGCGTATTGCAAGCAGAGCTTGGCTCACGTCTTGACAGCCCACGTCTTCGCATCACTGAAGCAGTTTGTAAAGGCGCTGTAGACACAGCTGAAAAACTGGCTGCGCCTTTGATTGTTGTGGCAACGAACGGCGGAAAATCAGCGCGTTCAGTGCGCAAATATTTCCCAACTGCGCACATTTTAGCCTTAACGACTAATCCAAAAACCGCAGCGCAATTGGTTTTGTCAAAAGGGATCACACCTTTGATGGTTGACTCTATCGACAACACTGATAACTTCTACATCCACGGCAAAGAGTTAGCTCTTAGCACAGGCCTTGGCCAAAAAGGTGACGTTGTTGTGATGGTGTCAGGTGCTCTTGTTCCTTCAGGCACAACTAACACCGCTTCTGTACACGTTCTGTAATCAATTTTTGTTATAAAAAAAGGAGCTTTACGCTCCTTTTTTATTTTCGCTTTTAGCTGTGATCACGCGGCAGATTTATCTGTTCAGTGCTGATACATCACTTCAATTTGTGCCTGATAACGCTCTAAAATCACCTTACGTCGCAGCTTTAGCGTTGGAGTTAGCTCACCGTGCAACACGCAAAACTCCTTTGGCAACAAAGTAAAGCGCTTCACCCGCTCAAAGCGTGCAAGCTCGCCTTGCAACTGCTCGATCCGCGTTTCAAACATTTTGATAACCTCTGCATGTTTGACGAGCTCTAAGCGATCTTGATATTTGATATTTAACTCTTTAGCCCAGCTTTCAAGCGCCTCAAAACAAGGCACAACTAGCGCCGAGACAAAATGGCGCGCGTCCGCAACGACGGCGATCTGTTCAATAAAGCGATCATTAGCCAGCTTGCCTTCAATCATCTGTGGCGCGATGTATTTGCCACCGGATGTTTTCATCAGATCTTTTATGCGGTCGGTGATAAAAAGCTCACCTTTTTCATTAAGATAGCCCGCATCACCAGTTTTTAAGAACCCATCAGCAGTAAATGCCTGTGCGCTTTCTTGCGGCTTATTGAAATAGCCGCGCATCACCATCGGCCCTTTAACGAGGATTTCGTCATTTTCGCCGATCTTGATCTGCGCACCAAGTAGCGGCTGACCAATTGAATTGCCATCAAAATCAACGCTTTTCCAGCAAGAAACGGTGGCCGTGGTTTCTGTCATACCATAACCGAGCAACATATTAACGCCCAATGTATGGAAAAAACGGCTAATTTTTGGCTCAAGCATCGCACCACCGCAAGGCATCAAACGAATATTGCCGCCAAGCTGCTTACGAATTTTTTGCAAGACGATTTTATCTGTCATGCGCGCAGCTAGTTTCACCCACCAAGACGCCGCTTTTTGCTGCCGCTTAGCCGTCAGCGTTTGCTCAGCCAGCGACATCGCTATAGCAAAAAGCTTACGCTGCAACCAACTTGCACCGCTTACCTTGGTCTGCACAGCCGAGTAAATTTTCTCGTAGAAACGCGGGACCGCGCACATAACAGTTGGCTTAATTTCTTGCAAAGCAGTCCGCACAACGCTTGGATCGCTAAGGTAATAATTGGTCGCACCATTGTATAAGACATAATAGGTCCAGCAGCGCTCAAAAATATGCGCGAGCGGCAAAAAGGCGAGCGACACATCGCGACTGTCGATATTAAGCACTTGATCATGACTTTGCAGCTGCGCCGCAATATTAGCAAAATCAAGCATGACGCCCTTTGGCTCTCCGGTTGTGCCCGAGGTGTAGCAAAAGGTGAAAAGATCGGACATCGACGCGCCAGACAAACGCTCGGTCAACAAACTTGGCTCAGCTGCGCAAGCTAATGCTAAAAACTCACTCCAACTTAGCACTTGCAGCGATTCATTTTGCCCCTGCAGCGCTTGCAGATCCGCCTGCTCGTCAATACAAACAATGGTGTGCAAAGAGTTTGCCTGCGCAGCTACACTGACAAGTGCCTGCGTCTGCTCAAAAGAGCCGGCAAAAGCAATACGCACTTTGGCATCATTAATGATATAGAGCGCTTGTTGCGCGGTATTATTCGGGTAAATAGGCACGGAAATTGCGCGGGTTTGCAAGATCCCAAGATCTGCGATAGTCCACTTTTCACTATTGCTAGCAAAAATGGCAGCGCACTCTTGTACGCCAAGGCCTAGCTGTAGCAGCGCATGCGAAACTTTATCTATCTGCAGGCCAAACTGCGACCAACTTAGCATTTGCCAACGTTTATCGTGATAAAAACCCAGCGCTTTTTTTTCACCGCGCGCTGCAATTTGAGTACGAATGCAGTTAACAACATGAAATTCCATTATTATTTTCTCATCTCTTGAGTAAGAGCCAAAAACCATTTCAGCTCACACATGTAAGCTCAATAAATAACAGTGTAAACCCTCTTGAGAGCAAAACAAGAAAATCAGTCAAGATGACGATGAATATCACGAGAAATATGCAAATCCAGCATAATGGCAAAGCACAGCATGCTGGATAAACAAAAATTTGGGGAAGGTTAATTAAAGGATGGACTAACTTTTAGGCTCGCTGCAAATTGACAATAATTTGTCGCGTACCCACTGCTGGCCCTTATCTTTTTCAGTTGAGGCGTGCCAATTTAAAAACACACTAACTTGACGATTTTCCAGTGGCAAATCAAGCAACTTAACTCTTGTATCTGCAAAGGATTCTACCATCCAGCGCGGCGCAATCGCGATAAGCTGCGAGTGGGCAACAACGTGTAAAATATTGCTTAAACTGACCGTTTCATAAGCTTCACGAAAACATCCCTCCTGATAAATAGCTTGTGCATAACTGTGCGCGACCCCTTGATGTTTTAAAACAGCATGCTTCTCGTTTTGCAACTCTTTCACACTAATACTGTTTGTAATTCTTGGATGGTTTTGATTCACAACCACAACAAGCTCATCCTTAAACATCTCATGATGGCTAAAACCAGGCTCAACGAGTTTTACAAAATCAATCACAAAGTTAATTTCTTGATAACGCAATCGATTAGCGATGCTATCAGAAAACTCAGTTTCAATTTGTACGCGAATATTTGGCGCAGCTTCATTGATCTCAGCCAAAATTCTTGGCACAAATCGCACATCACACGGACTGCTGATCGCAAGACGAAAAGTACGCAAGCTCGTTTCAGGTACAAAGATCGAACCCGGCAACTCATTTTTAATTAATTGAATAGCTTGACGGATCGGACCAAAAAGCTGGCGCGCTCGTTGCGTTGGCTTTATTCCTCGACCATTTCGAACAAATAGCTCATCATTAAACATCTGCTTAAGCCGAGACACGGCATTGCTCACAGCAGGCTGCGACATCCCCAAATTTTGCGCGGCTCGAGTGATGTTCTGCTCTTGCATCACTGCATCAAAAACAGTGATCAAATTAAGATCTACACTACGAAGCGTCACATCTAGGCGGCTATTTAGCTCACTGAATGGTTCTTTTTGTGCCATGTCAATACCTTAAAAAATGAAAATAAAATGAAAATAATGGACACTCCTTTACTTACGACTTGCCTCTCCTGCTCTCTCAAATTTGTCAGGTCGCTGAAGAAATCGTAACTGCCATAAGCTTCCCCATTTTTTTGTTCTATTAATAGGCAAAAAAACACCTCAATAAACTCATAAAAAAAACGAATTACATGAACCCACCTGTCCATGTATTCAAAGCTTATAAAACACCGGAACGTTTAATACAGAGCTTTTTTAATTGACTAACAACCAAGACATAATAAGTACCATGATCGAACGCAATTGCTCTAATAAATTGTTGTGAAAAATAATTTCATCAGGCAACAACTATTTGCATATTTTATAATTATCTATTTTTCCTGCCTTTTTTCCATTTTCAGGCCACAGTGGTTGGACAACGATTTTTGAAAAAAATTAAAATTTATAATGAATCTGTACAAAATGTCATACACGCTAACTTTAGATGCCACTAAGACAGCGCGGAGGGCAAAAAATGCGTTATTCGGACATATTTTAATTTTCGCGCATAAAAAAAACCCACCGAAGTGGGTTTCGCATTTCTGCAGAATATTATTGCAAAAAGGGCAAAGCTAAAAATAGTTTAATGGCTATTGCATTAATAATGTCGATAAAAAACGCACCAACCATCGGCACCACTAAAAACGCCAAATGTGAAGGGCCAAAATGGTGCGTTACCGCTTGCATATTAGCAATCGCTGTCGGGGTTGCGCCAAGACCAAAACCGCAATGTCCTGCTGCAAGCACCGCCGCATCATAGTTTTTACCCATGACAGGAAAAGTCACGAAAATCGCATACAGCGCCATCGCCACAGTTTGCATGAGCAGCAAAATAAAGATCGGTAATGCTAATCGTGCCAGATCCCACAATTTTAGGCTCATCAGCGCCATCGCCAAAAAGAGTGACAAACTCACATTGCCAAACAAAGAGATCTGGCGATCGT
>JBOFXO010000277.1:0-1395 GCA_051654185.1 Vibrionaceae bacterium
TAGAGAGTACAGCCAGCGAGCGAGCAACGCTCAAGAACTGAGAGACCTGCAAGGCGTTTATGCAAAAGCTCGAATTGCTAGCGATTGCGAATATCTAATCAAGGATCGCCTGCTATCAGCTGAGCTGTTAGCTCAATGCTCTGATGCGCGCTTTGGTACTAGTAGCGCGATGTTTTTTCATAAGAATGAGCAAGGCTTATTTACTGGCTATGAGTACCGCTCAGCAAAAGCAAAAGGATTCTGCAAAGGCGGAAAAAAGAGCTTATTTACTCTCAATACTGGCAGCGAGCAAAAGACTTTAGTCATAGTTGAAAGCGCTATAAATTGCTTTAGTTATGCTCAGCTACTGCAGCGCGCAGGCAGACCTCTAGAGCATAAAATCATAAGTACAGCCGGCCGCTATAGCGCAGCGCAGGCAGAGCAAATCAAAGCTCTAGCTCTAGCCGTTGGCGGTAAAGTCATTCTCGCTCATGATAACGATTTAAAAGGCGAGGGAGATATTCAAGCGCAAGCCCTATCAAAGATGCTCGAGCAGGTAGGCATTGAGAGCAAGAGGCATAAGCCTCAGCTAAATGACTGGAATGATTATCTAATCGCGCAGGCTGAGAGAGCATAGCTCAAAGGGAAAAGGCTAGTAAAAGCTAAGGAGCCGCAAAGGGCTCCTTTTTTCTTTGTAATTGCCTGCACGGTAAACAACAAAGATAAGCTCAGCATATATGTAACGCCGCTATCAGGTCAAATCCTGAGCCATTAACCCATCATTTAAAATAAATTATTGTAGCTACAAGAAATAGCTTGCAATGCCTATCAAATAGATTTATTGTGGCTACATCAAATAACAAGGAGTTGATTTGATGGACAGCGAAAAACGCAAACGCGGTAGACCTGTTCTCGCTGATGATGAGCAATCTTTTATGATGCGATTCAGGATTAAGCCTGAGCTTTTAGAGAGTCTAAAAGCAGCGGCGAATGAGAGCGGCTCTACAATGACAAGCGTTATAACTAGCAGTCTCGAGCATTATCTAGCTGCTAAAAAATAAAGCCCTGCACGGCTAAACAATAAAAGAGGTTATCCATGTTTTATCTAGTTTGTTCTAACAATGCTCTATCAGTTCAAAGCTCAGCGCCTGAGCGCGCAATCAAAGAGCCCCATCTTTTCCAAGTATGCGAGCAGCTAGGCTCTAAATCGAGCCAGCCTTTTTATACTGAGATTGATTTTAGCTTGAGTGAGCTGAGAGATGCTCTGAGCTTTGGAGATGCTGCATTAGAGCTAGGCTTTGAGAGCAAGCGAGCAGCAAAGCCTCTCATTGATGCGATACAGCGAGCAGCTATAGAGCTGCACTGATAGAGAGCTAAAAAGACAAGGGAGCCGCAAAGGGCTCCTTTTTTTTATTT
>JBOFXO010000278.1:0-7711 GCA_051654185.1 Vibrionaceae bacterium
GTTTTCATAAAGTTGATAAGTTTTATTAAGGCTGCACCGCCATCAGCGCCATTTGGAACATGCGGGATGTAGCGATTTTCGTCTAAAGGAATAAACTAAATCTGTATTCTTATCGTTAAAATTGTTAATGGCAGATTTCACTGCGACATTAATATTTTCAAGCTGTTGTGGACTTACTTTATCGCATGAGGGAGCAGCATTCACGGCATGGCAAAACAAAAATGTAGAGCTTACAATCAGTAGGCAAGCCTTGATTGATTTCATAAAAACCTCTCTATTTTTATCATGTAATTACTCCACTAAAGCAATTAAGGTTAACCTCAACTTTAAATCGCCATATATTAGCTAAGTGCAAAATTCTGCCCCCTAACAGAGGGCAGAATTTTCTGATCAAAAATATTGTCTATTTTAGGAAAGCAAAGTAGAGCTTGGTGTTAGCGTCATGCGCGTTGACACCGCATGTAGCGCAATTAAATGCAGCATCTCAGAAACCGTGGTGCACAAGTCAGGTAAAATCGCGACATCGTACTTATCAGCCGCGCGAGATATCGCGGTATGCGTCACGCAGTTTTGTGTCATCATGCCAGCGACCCACAAACGGGTAATGCCTTTTTTCGACAGCACTTCTTCTAATGTGGTTTGTGCAAAACTATCGGCAAAAGTTTTGATAACAACTGGCGCGTGAGGGGCTGCCGCTAAAATATCGGGGTGAATATCAGCGCCCGCTGTGCCTTGATTAAAAAATGGCGATAAGCCTAACGCAGGATCAGCAATGTGCTGGATATGGATGATCTCCACCCCTGCCGCTTGCGCTTTATGCATAAATGTCACGATGCGATCTTTGGTTTCCTCTGCTTTCCACAGCGGAAAAGCACCGGCAGCAAAGTAATCATTTTGCAGATCAATCAACAATAGCGCGGTCTTTTGCATTTCATTGCTCCTATACAGTTCACTTTATCCAACAAAGCAGAGGTTATAAAACGCCCCACCTGTTTTACTCTGCTAAAGAGTATGACGCTTGTATGGATTTTTATGTAGAACCCAAAATGACAAAAAACAGTCTAAAATTGACATTCTTATCACAAGAGTTGTTACACAAAACGCTATGCTAATGATCAATATAGGGATTTACCACTACCCACAAGCGCTCAAATCTGCCATTTATGGCCTTGAAGAGATGTTTATCCTTGCCAACGATCAATGCCACGATGCGAACCTCAATATTAGGTTCACCCCTGCTATCTTTAGCGACCCGCTCAGCGTAACCACTGATTTTAACGTGATAATTTTACCACCTGGGACCGCACCTTTTATCGATGCAAAAGAGATGGCATGGCTACGCTGTGCACACCAAAATGGCAGCATTATCGCCTCAGCGTGCGCCGGCAGTTTCATGCTAGCAGCAGCGGGCATTTTACATCAGCGCCCTGTCACAACGCATTGGGGATTAGCTGACGCTTTTACGCAGCAATTCCCTCAGCAGCCGCTAAAAACCGATGCACTTTTAATTGACCATGGTGATGTGATCAGCGCGGGCGGATTAATGTCATGGGTAGATTTAGGGCTTGAGCTTGTAGCACGGTTTACTTGTGCGCAAGTGATGCGCAACTTAGGCAAGCTGTTAGTGGTCGATACCGCCGAGCGTGAGCAGCGCTTTTATCAGCAGTTCACGCCCTCTTTTTTACATGGTGATAGCGTAATTGAAAAGCTGCAAGTTTGGCTTGCTCTAAATTTGTCACAACCTATAACGCTCATGCAATTAAGCGAGCAAGGCGCCATGACTGAGCGCACGCTAATAAGGCGGTTTGCTAAAGCAACGCGTTATACTCCTTATGAGTACCTTCAGCGCCTGCGCGTACAACGAGCATGTGAGCTACTCGAAACCACTAAAGATCCCTTTTCACAAATAGCAAATCAAATCGGGTATGACAATAGCGCAGCTTGCCGCAAAGCATTTGTTCGCATTATGGGATTAACACCTAGCGCATTTAGGCAACGCTTTAGCCGTCAAGATATGCACAAATCAACTCAGGCAACAGCGCCATTTTTTGCGCCTTAAGCGTAACAAAAGATAACAAAAAAACCTCCTAGCAAAAGCGAGGAGGCTTTTTGTCTTATCGTTTGTAAAAACTACAGCTCTTCGCCGTTACTTGCGATCACTTTTTTATACCAGTTAAAGCTGCGTTTTTTACTGCGCGCAAAACTGCCACTACCATCATCGTGCTTATCAACATGAATGAAACCATAGCGTTTGCTGTATTCGCCGGTTGTGAAAGAGACGCAGTCGATGCAGCCCCACGGCGTGTAGCCCATAACATCGACGCCATCGTCAATAATGGCCAATTTCATCTGCTCGATATGCTGGCGCAAATAGCTGATCCGATACTCGTCATCAAACTCGCCATGCTCATTTTGCACATCGCGCGCGCCAAAACCATTTTCAACGATAAAGAGCGGCTTCTCATAGCGCCCGTACAGCACGTTTAAGGTATAGCGCAGGCCCACAGGGTCTATTTGCCAGCCCCAATCCGACGCCTTCACGTGCGGGTTAGGCACGCTTCCTTCAAAACCAGACAAAGCGTTACCAGAGCCTGCGCCATTTGCCTGCACCGCGTTACTCATGTAGTAGCTAAGACCAATAAAATCAGTGCAGCCCGCGCGCAAAATCGCGGCATCTTCGGGCTCCATTGCGATCTTGTAACCCTTGCGCTGCCATTCACGCAGCACATAATTGGGGTAATAGCCGCGCATATGCACGTCGCCAAATAAAAAGCGTTCGCGCATCGCAAGCTCTGCGTACATGATATCGTCAGGGTGGCATGAGAAAGGATAAAGCGGCACCATCGCAAGCATGCAGCCAATTTGCAAATTAGGGTTGATAGCATGCCCGAGCGCAACCACCTTGGCACTAGCGACGAATTGGTGATGCAACACCTGATACATGCACTCTTCGGGGTTAGGCTCTTGGTTGTAGACCACCCCTGAGCAGCAATAACCAAACAGCGGCAGACGCCAATTGCGCTGATTGTTGATTTCGTTGAAAGTCATCCAATATTTGACTTTATGCTGGTAGCGGCGCAGTACAACTTCGCTAAACCTCACAAAAAAATCCACCAATTTACGATTTTTCCAGCCGCCGTAAGCTGTTACCAGATGATTAGGCATCTCAAAATGTGACAAGGTGATCACAGGCTCAATGCCGTAGCGCAGCAGCTCATCAAACAACGAATCATAAAAGCGCAAGCCTTCTTCGTTTGGCTCACTCTCATCGCCTAGCGGAAAAATACGTGACCAAGCAATCGAGGTGCGAAAACATTTAAAGCCCATCTCGGCAAAAAGGGCAATATCTTCGCGATAACGGTGGTAGAAATCGACCGCTTCGTGATTAGCATAACGGTGGTGCGACTCAATTTTGTCGGTGATGATGCGCTCAACGCCATGTGCGCCAGAAGTTAGCACATCAACAATACTTGGCCCTTTGCCGCCTTCATTCCAAGCGCCTTCCACTTGATGCGCGGCAACCGCGCCGCCCCATAAAAAATCTTTTGGTAACTTACTCATTTGATAGCCCTACAACAAAAAAATTTAAGTTTCATCGTGTTATCAGATCAAGATGCACTCTTGCAAAAACGGCGCCTTAACAAAAGGTTAATGTGACAACGTGTTATCACCACAAGCAACATAAGGCTGCGGCTAAAATGTTAACGCGAAGTCGTCACTAAAATTGTTAAACGCTAAGCTTCGCGCGTAAGGATCTAAGATCGTCGGCTGTATCTACGCCGTGCTCGGGAAGCCTATTTGCGATGCCCACAGCAATATCAATGCCGTGCGCAAGCGGGCGTAGCTGCTCAAGTTTTTCAATTTTTTCCAGCTCGCACAGCGGCAACGCGCTGATCGTCTTTAATGTTTTAACCGTGTAGGCATACAGGCCAATATGACGATAATAATTTCCCGCCGCCATTTTTTTCTCTGGCAACGCAAATTCATCGCGCGGATAAGGGATAGGCGCGCGACTAAAGTAAAGCGCTTGGCCATTTTGCGCAACAACCACTTTCACCACATTGGGGTTTAGCAAATCCTCAAGCTGCGTGAGCGGGTGGACCAAGGTGGCCATTTGCGGATTTGCCTGCGCTTTTAAAAGCTCGGCAAGCTGCAAAAGTAATTCTGCAGGCATGCACGGCTCATCGCCTTGCAAATTAAGAATAATGTCATCATCAGGAAGCGAGAGCTTTTCGACAACTTCGGCTAAACGATCAGTGCCAGATTGATGTGCTGCAGAGGTCATCACCCCTTGCGCACCATACTGCGCAGCGCACGCTAAAATGCGCTCATCGTCGGTCGCCACATACACTTTTGTAAAATGCACTTTCGCCTTTTCAATCACATGGGCGAGCATCGGCTTGCCGGCAAGATCAAGTAATGGCTTGCCAGGCAGACGGCTTGAGCTAAAACGAGCTGGAATAATAATGTGTGTCGTCATCACCGTCTCCTATTTTTGCAAACTCGCAGCGTGCTGCTCGATAACAGCTTCCATTGCAGATGGCTCATGGATCACGTAGGTAGCAAACGAAGCTGGCGGCACCGAAGGCTCACTTTGTGTCACCCAAATATTTGCAATGCCAGTATTGTGCGCGCCGGTAATGTCACACTCAAACGAGTCGCCGACATGAATAGCTTCCTGCGCACTACAACCTGCAAGCATCAGCGCCTTTTCAAAAATAGACGTAGCAGGCTTTTCCTCGGGCTGCTCTTTGCCCACTAAAATATGGTCAACGAACGACTCAAGCTGCAATTTTGCAATTTTAGGACGCTGTGAAAAAGAGGAGCCATTCGTTATCACAACCAGCGTGTATTTAGCGCGTAGCCGACGCAGCATGGCTTCAATACCAGGAAAAAAATGCAAAGCAGCCATGCGTAACTGGTCAAATTGTGTTTGAATTTGCTGCACTTTTTCTGCATTAAGCGCGATATTTTGCTCAGCAAATAACATTTGGATCAGCGCTAAGCGAAACGTTAAGTCATCACTTAAATGCTCAAGCTGTGGGAACTGCAAGCGGCGAAAAAAACCATCAACATAGCGCTGAGTGAACAGCTCACCATCAAACGCAGGGTATTGTTCGGCAAGCCAAATTTTTAAGTCTTGGCACGCTTGACGCGTTGCGCCATCGCTGTCAGACAAGGTCTGATCTAAATCTAAAAATACCGCTTTTAACATGGCTTGTTCCTTTTTGCTCAAGGGGTTAGCAAATTGCGCTTTAGCTATTCAACAACCGGTATTTTACTGTGAATTTCTTGATAAGGCGAAAAATTATGGTCTACGTGAGTTTTGATCAGCTTGCGTAAACTCTCAACGCTCTCCCATTGCGTATTGTTTTGCGAGCTGTAGCGAAACCCTTGCGCAACTCTGGTCGCGTTATGGTGCGCAAGATAATCATCCATGGTGTAACTAAATGAAACTGCAGGCAATATTGCATAATAATCCCCAAGCTCAATGGTATTAAGCGAATCGGTATCGGTGATCATCTCCTCGTGCAATTTTTCACCAGGGCGAATACCGACAATTTTTTGCTCGCAATCAGGGGCAATAGCGCGCGCAACATCGACAATACGATAGGAAGGGATTTTAGGAATAAAAATTTCGCCGCCCAAATGATTTTGCAGCGCAAACAAAACCATATCAACGCCATCATCAAGCGAAATATTAAAGCGCGTCATGTCGGGATGGGTGATGGGCAGCTCGCCCATTTTGCGCTGTTGTAAAAAAAAGGGGATCACAGAGCCGCGTGAGCCAAGCACATTGCCGTAACGCACCACGCTAAAACGAATATTCTTTTTGCCTTTGATGTTATTTGCCGCGATGAACAACTTATCAGAGGCAAGCTTAGTTGCACCATACAAATTTATCGGCGCGCACGCTTTGTCAGTTGAAAGCGCCACCACGTCTTGCACCCCGCATTGTAGCGCAGCATGGATCACGTTTTCTGCGCCATTAATGTTGGTGCGAATACATTCGGTTGGGTTGTATTCTGCAGTGTCGACTTGCTTTAAGGCCGCCGCGTGGATCAACACATCAACGCCTTCACAAGCTTGCAGCAAACGCTGCCGGTCGCGTACATCGCCAATAAAAAAACGCAATAACGGCGTGCTGATATGTGCAAAATTTTGTTTTAATTCAAATTGTTTTAGCTCATCTCGTGAAAAAATAATTATTTTTTTCACCAAAGGAAAACGAGTCACCACGGTTTGCAAAAATTGCTTACCAAACGAGCCCGTCCCGCCTGTGATAAGGACTGTTTTGTTATTTAGCATATTGATCCTAAAAAGAAAATGCTGGGCAAAGCCAACTGCTGCGCTAAAAATAATATACAAGATATGTTACAGAGGATGAAAAGCAGCCGCTTTTAAAAAGCGCGAGGGTGCGAGGAGATCGGCGAATTTACGAAGCTGCGTGAGCGTAACTCACGCAAGTTTTTGCGTTTTTTATCCTATTAACTTGTATGCAATTTGCGAAATTTTGCCAAAATGCGCCAAATGGAATTGATGCATAAAAAATAGATTGCAAAAAGAAGTAGAAAAAGTCCCAAACTGACCATCTCTGAAATCTTATACATTTCAAGCAAAATGCCAATACCGGCAAAGGTAAAAGCTAACAGACAAATAAAAAACAACGCTTGGCGCGATGAAAGTCCCGCTCGCAGGCAAATATGGTGCAGATGTTCCCGATCGGGGCGAAAAGGAGAATGGCCTTTGCGAATACGGCGCACCATGATAGCGACCATGTCCATCAAAGGAATGGCTATCAACCACAGCGCGGTTACAGGCAGCATCTGCGCTTTAGAACCTTGCGTTCCTTGCAGCAAAATCCACACGACAGTAAAGCCTATTAACATGCTGCCAGCGTCCCCCATAAACACTTTGCGTTTAATGCCGAACGGAAATCCGATATTAAACAAAATATAAGGAACAATGATCACCATTATTAACAAGCTAAATTTTGCTAATAAAATTTGTCCATCGATATAGTTAATGTAAGCTAAACCGCCAAACGTAGCTAATGACAAGCCGCCAAGCAGACCATCTATGCCATCAACCATATTAAAAGCGTTAATTGCACCAAGGACCGCAAAAACTGTTACAACATAGCCAAAAACGCCTAAAGTAAGTGGCTGACCAAAAGCAAGACCACCTAAACTTTTAAGCGATAAACCTGCGCTAAACATCATCACACAAGAAATAGCAATTTGGATTACAAAGCGAATGCGAAAGTCGACATCATATTTATCATCAATCACTCCGACAATAAGCAGAGTCGAAATACAAAAAATGTAGCTGTCTGCTTGCCGAATAAGCGCAGGCTCCATCAAAAACGCCAACATCAGCGTTAAATAAATAGAAATCCCGCCAATTAGAGGGATTTCACCTTGATGCACCTTTCGCTCATTAGGTTTATCCACCAAATTGATTTTTTTAGCTATTTTTCTACATAAAAATAAAAAAACAAACGACACCACAAAAAGATATAAGAATTTCATATATAAGCTTCAATATTAATCACAGTAAGTCACTTAACTGCTACCGCGCTGATTATGCGCAAGATTAAGCAACAAAAATTTGACAAACAAGCAATTAATGCAATTTGCGGCAAATTTATCAGGGTCTTTTATACACTAATTATCCTAGCCTTTATTTTCAGCTAATCACAACCAAATAA
>JBOFXO010000279.1:0-2686 GCA_051654185.1 Vibrionaceae bacterium
TCCAATCGACTTTATCAATGATCCCTGTTTGAGTCACGTGGTGGTTTGACATGCTACTGCCTGATTTTTTACTCCAAGTAAAATTAACCCATTTCGCCGTTGCTGGGATCACTGTTACTGAGCCGGTTCGGCTCCATCCGTCAACTTGGGTAACGCGCGAACCGTCGCTGTATTCTATGCGATACCACATATCGTGAACGGCGTTGTTGCGGATCACTCGAATATTAAATGGCTTAGGCTCTTTGAAATTAAGACACTCAAGCTCTGTACAGACCGATGGCGTGCCTTCGTGCGCAAGGCGATGCACAGACGCTTGATCGCTTGTTTGACCATAGGCTGTTGTGTAGACGTCTTTCCAAGTGGCTTTTTTCAATCTGACTTTGTCGTCGTGCAGGGCCCAAAAACGCTCGCCAACGGCAGGCTTTATAACGTTATTATCGATCATCCATTGCAGTTGCCCAAGCGTAGGTAAAAGCCAAGTGCGGTTTAGCGTTTGGCTGCCAATGCTATAGCGCTGAAGCAGCTCACTAAACTGATTAGAGGTCAAATTGGTATGGTTATAGGTTCCTTCATAATTATAAAGGGAGTAGAACATGGGTGAGCCAATTCGCAAGGAGATCTCCTTGCAAATGCCACTGGTTACAGGCGGATCATCCGCCGCGCAGGCGCTATAAGGCAAGTTTGACAAAAATCTTGCCGTTAATAGGCGCTCACCTTTAACCTCAAGGCTTGAGCCGGTTGTGAAATCATCATTAAATGCCAAGCAGCTGCTTGCAGCAAGCAGCAAAAGCCAAGCGAAAATGTGTTTTGCCATCACGATTGATCCTCTTTTTGCCCAAGGAGTTCTCAATTACACTGTGATCCTACTTGTGAATAATCCATGGAGTGCGGGCTGCTACCTATTGTTACGCTAACCACGGTTCCGCCAGAAATCCAACACAGCGTTGGCTGAGCTTCGCGAAAATTGACCATTTTGTGCACATCGTGCTGAGTCGTGAGTTTTTGCTCTGATGATGCATGCGCTTTACTGTAAGTGAAGTTAACCCACTGCACGGTTGGCGGGATCTGAATATCTGTCCAGCGCGCACTCCAGCCTTCGTGTTTGACCACGTTTTTGCCATCGCTATACTCAACTTTTGCGTACATGTCGTGAACAATGTTGTTGCGACGAACAACGATCCAAAAAGGTTTTTTCTCAACAAAGTTGCTGCAATCACCATATGCGCAGACAGAAGGCGTCAGTTCGTTGGCTAAACGGTATAAAGAGGCATCTATCTCCTCTTGCTCATAAGCGGGCGTAAAAAACTCTTTCCAGAAAACCTGTTTGATCGCGCGACCATCATCAGAGAGTACCCAAAATTTTTCACCACTTGATGGCAGTACCGTTTTATTGTCAATCATCCATTGCAGCTGGCCCAGCGTAGGTATGCGCCAGCGGCGCATTTGGTTTTGGCTGGCAACTTTGTAAATTTGATTGATCCGCTCAGCTTTATCTTGGGTTATCTTTGTTGGTGCATAAATCACTTTTGTTGAGATAAGCTTGTTAAATATTTTTGAGCCAACTCGCAGTGACACTTTATTGCAAACGCTGCGATCGGTGATTGCCGGATCGTCAAGCTCGCAGGCAGAGTAAGGAAGATTTGCTAGCATTTTGCTATCGAGCAAGCCTTGCTCTGTCACATCAGAGGTTGAAATCGTGCTAAAGTCGTCATTAAACGCCAAGCTTTCCATTGAAGCTATCAGCAACATTAAACTAAGCAGTTTTTTTGACATTGGGCCTGTCCTATTTTTAGCGCTTGAGCGCGCAGCTCCTATTTGCATTTTTTACCAACTTCAGAATAGTCCATGTCATGTGGGCTACTTCCAATCGTGACGCTAACAATTGATCCGCCTGAAAGCCAGCACAGTGTTGGTTTCTCATAGAGCCAGTTGACATACCTTTGGATATTCTCAAGCGTGCGCAGCTGTTGCTCTGATGAAGCGTGCGCGTTGCTGTAGGTGAAATTTACCGAGGTCGCATTGGCTGGGACAAGCACATCGCTCCAGCCTGAGCTCCACCCTTCGAATGTAGAGGTGGTGGTTCCAACAGTGAATTCCAATTTTGCGTACATGTCATGCACAAGGTTATTACGCCTTACAACGACATAAAAAGCTTTTCCTTCATTGCTGACAAAGTTGGTACACTGCGCATCATCACAAACAGAAGGCGTTTGTTCATTTGCTAGCCGGTGGACAGAGCCTTGGGTTTTAGTTTGCTTGAGCACATCGGCGCTAAACGTTTTCCATCTAACTTGCAGTGTACCTTTGCGATCGGGTGTTTGCACCCAAAAACGCTCACCGCTAGTAGCCTTAATTATTCGCTGATCAATCATCCATTGCAGCTGGCCGATCGTGGGGATTTTCCAGCTTCGGTTATAGTGCTGGCTGCCAACTTTATAGCTTGTGCTAACGTTTTCAGCTTCAGATTGGAGTAAATTGTGGCGAGGAACATCAACTAATGGGGGAGTCACAAGTAAATTGTAAATTGGCGAGCTAATCGTGAGCGACGCGAGGCGGCAATTCTCCGGAGAAAGCGGCGTTTCATCGGCCTCACAGGCTGAATAGGGAAGGTTGGCCAGCACTTTTGTGTTAACCATGCCATCTTCGCTTAATTCAAGGCTAGATGATGTTTGAAAGTCATCGTTAA
>JBOFXO010000280.1:0-2632 GCA_051654185.1 Vibrionaceae bacterium
CAGTGGTTTTATGTCTTTTTTTGGGTTCAGCGTAATGGTGGACAATTTAAAGGCTGTTTCGTCCAGAATGTTACGACTACAAAACACCCACCTGATAAGGCAGAGCAAAAACGCAGTCTTGTGGTCACGCTCATACTTCGCCTGCACTGCTGGCGGTGCGGCAATTGAGGCATTAAAAGCATATGTTGAGAGTCAATCAACTGCAGATTAAGCCACTATCGCGACTTACGCCTTATATCCCCGCCCTCATCGGGCGAGGGTTTACGCCGCAAATTAGGAGTAGCGCCGCAAACTTTATCCAAACCTTTGCAGCTCATGTCTATATAAGTTTTTATGTATTTATATTGTGCGCTTTTAACTAATGATACGTTCAGGCAATAACAACGTTGTGTGCGTGCCAATTTCAAATGAATATCTACCTTATATATGAGTTAAATCATGATAAATAAAAGCTCCATTTCTTCTGTGGCTTCTATCGCCCTATTGAGTTTATTCCTCACCGCTTGCGGCGGTGACGGTGATGATAGTGGTGACAACGGTTTTCTTTGTCAACGATCACCGAAAACTGATCCACTTTTAGGCTAAAAACGATCAAGGAAAACTGATCCACTCTTTTACTCAGGCATTACCCCTGAGCGACGTTTATCTTTCAAGCGATAGCTATCACCATTTAGCTGCAAAACATGCGAATGGTGCAGCAGTCTGTCCAGCATCGCAGCTGTTAACGTTGCATCATCGGCAAATGCGCTTGGCCATTGGCCAAAAGATAAATTGCTAGTCAAAATGATACTGCCAGACTCATAACGCTTAGCGATCACATTAAAAAAGAGGTTAGCTTCCTCTCTTCCAAATGGCAGGTAGCCTATCTCATCAATGATCAGTAACCTAGGCGCCATCACTGAGCGTGAGAGGTATTGTTTGAGCTTGTTTTGTCGTTTAGCGGCCGATAACTGCAACATCAAGTCGGCAGCAGTGATAAATCGAGTTTTCTTTTTAGCTTGAACAGCTTTTAACCCCAACCCTATCGCTAAATGCGTTTTGCCCACACCGCTTGGTCCTAACAGCACAACGTTTTCATGCCGCTCAATAAAGGTCAGCGCGCTTAATTCTTGGATTTGCTGCTTAGGGGCGCTAGCCGCGAACTTAAAATCGAATGAACTTAGCTCTTTATGGGCGGGAAAGCCTGCCATTTGGCTAAGCAACTGGCGTGCTCTCTCATCACGTTGTTGCTGTTCGCTTTCGAGTAGGGCTCGAAGAAATTCACCATAACTCTTTTCCTGAGCAATACATTGCTCAGCTAAGGATGGCCATGAGGAAGCGACAAAGCTAAGTTTGAGTGAGTCACACAGATGACTGATTTGTTCATGTAATAACATGGTCGTCTCCTCCTAGCAAAGCTTCATAAACGCTCATAGGATGTTGCAAATTAATTGACTTTAGCGGCGGCACAATACGGATGTCTAAAGTGTGACTTCGCAGATTTGGGTTATGCACAATTCTTGGTAAAGGAAGCAGACATTTTACTTCTTCGAGCAAGCGTTCTGCAGGTATTGCTAAGGTGGTGCCATGGATCCTTTGATTAGCAACGCGTTGTAGCCATGGGCCTACTTTTGCGTTTGCAGTCTCCACATCGAGTTCGAGACTTTGCGCGCGAAGTGAAGCATTCAATGGCACGATGAAGCTATTTTTTAGGTAGTGATTAAACCGTTCAACCTTACCCTTAGTTTTGGCGCGATAAGGCTTACAAGCCACCAATCTGAAACCGTAATCTTTCGACATTTGTAATATTTCGTCATGCAGCTTATGTTTACCTTCAGCATAAGCATCACGCTTAATAATCAGCGCCTTAGCATTGTCACATAGCACTTGCTTTGGCACACCACCAAAATATTCAAACGCTTCTTTCAAGCCTTGCTGCCACGCCTTAGCGCGCTCGTTATTAAAAAATTTGATAAAGGTGGCTCGCGAATAACCTAATGTTGCCACAAAGGCTTTGAGCGGCCTTTTACCACGCCGAATTGTGGTAAAGTCGATTTGCATTTGCTCGCCAGGAAGTGTTTCAAAGCGCACAACCTGCTCAGGAACTACGCAGGGCTTAAACTGGCACACAAAACGCCGCAGCTGGGCAATTCCCCCTTGATATCCTCGCTGCACTATCTCGTCAAATAAGACTGTGGCAGGTATCCAGTCGGGCTTTGCCTGTTCAATCCGTTTAAGGACATAAGGTTTAAAGGGGTCGAGTTTTGTTACAGATTGTGCTCTGCGTGCGTAAGTTGGCATCTGATGCTGCCGTAAATGATGTTTGACGGTGTTTCGTGAAATGCCTAATTGGCTGGCAATTTTGCGAATGCTTAGCCCTTGAGCAAAGCGAACATGAATATCCACAAATATCTCCTTGGTTAACATAAATCACCCACCCAAAATAGAAGGATGATACCAAGCGGATCACTTTTAGATGATCGTTAGTGGATCAGTTTTGCATGATCGGTGACACTCCATCATACTCTGGCTTTCTGCTTGGTTTTGGGTACTAAAAACTTCAAATAATATCAGTTCTAACTGTGTCGCGTGGTTTGCATCAGATAACCGCTGTAAAAAATCACTTTGTCCTCTAACTGCCAGCAAAGAGCCT
>JBOFXO010000281.1:0-6192 GCA_051654185.1 Vibrionaceae bacterium
GCGCAGCATGTGCAGGCGCACCACCGCGACCAATTGAGCCGCCACGGCCGTGAAACAGCGTTAAATTAACACCTGAATTTTCGCACAAGTTGATCAGCGACTCCATGGCTTGATATTGCGCCCAGCCGGCCGCCATCACGCCGGCATCCTTTGCCGAATCCGAATAGCCAATCATCACCATTTGCTGATTAGCTATCATGCCGCGATACCAATCGATGCTAAATAGCTGCTCTATCACCGCTTTGGCGTTATTGAGATCCTCAAGCGTCTCAAATAATGGGCTCACGTCCATTTTAAAAGGACAACCCGCCTCTTTAAGCAGCAAATGGACCGCCAGCACATCAGAAGCCGTTTTAGCCATCGAAATCA
The DNA here is from genome assembly GCA_051654185.1 of Vibrionaceae bacterium. Classification (GTDB taxonomy): domain Bacteria; phylum Pseudomonadota; class Gammaproteobacteria; order Enterobacterales; family Vibrionaceae; genus Enterovibrio. The sequence continues at coordinate 370 of JBOFXO010000281.1, forward strand.
CGTAAGCCCCAAAGGCTTCTTGCGGCTGCTTAGCAATGATGTTGCAAGTGTTGATCACCTCTTGTGATGCTTCTGTCGGCGTCCAATCGCGTGGCAATAGCGGGCGTTTTGAATTAAGCTCGCGCACCAAAAATGCCAGCTTGTCCTGCTCGCTCCACTGACTGTAGTCGCCCATGCCTAAGCACAGCGTTATTTCAGAGAGCACCTGCGTATGGCGTGGCGCTTCTTGGCGGATATCCAGTTTAACCAGATGAACACCAAAGCAGCGAATACGGCGCAAAATATCGAGCAGTAAACCATCGGCAATCAGACCCATGTTGCACTCGTGCAGCGACACATAACAGGCGTGCAAAGGCCCCCACAGCTGGTCGATATGCGTAAGCGTTGGGCGTTTATCATTCAGCCCACTGCTATTTTGCCGGTCCAAATAGTGAACAGTGTTAACCAGTAGCGTGCGCAATTTTTTTAAGATAGCGCGGTAAGGTTCATGCTCATCGCCGGCAAGCTCACGCACCGCGTCATTACAGCGCGTCATCGACAGCTCATTAATGAGCTCGTGTATGTCTAAAAGATAAAGCGAAGCGGCCTTAAGTCTTGATAAAAGCAGCACTTCTCGCGTCACTTTTGCCGTTACCGACGGGTTACCATCACGGTCGCCGCCAATCCAGCTTGAGAGCTGCACAGGAGAGCTATTAAGCGGTAATTTATGCCCACAATAATCAAATAATTTTTGATCAAGTTGACGCACAAAATCAGGCACAGCTTGCCATAAACTGTTATCAATCACAGCGTAGCCCCACTTTGCTTCATCAATCGGCGTAGGGCGCTGCTTGCGTATGACATCAGAATGCCACGACTGCGCGATCAGCTGCTCGAGGCGGCGCTGCGTTTTTTCACGCTGCCGCTGCGGAAGATCACTCAGTGACAACTGCGATAAACACTTGTCAATTTGCACAATATTATGGATGGCAGTACGGCGCGCAATTTCTGTAGGGTGCGCGGTCAGTACCAGATCAATCTTTAATCCCGAGACGGTTTGGATCACTTGCTCTTGACTGATATTTTTTTCAGACATCAGTGCTAACAGCGTATCAAGGGGGTTTTTAAGCAATCCTTTCCCCCACGCCACGCTACTGTGGTACTGCTCAGCGATATTAGCAAGGTTGAGAAATTGGCTAAATGCTCTTGCTACCGGCAGCATTTGCTCACTAGGCAAGGTTTGCAAAAGCTCGATCAGCGCTTCACGATCTTCTTGCGTACCAGAAGCGGCCTGCTTTGAAAGGCGGCGAATTTCCTCTACTTTGGCTAGTAGCTCTGGGCCATGCGCTTCTTTGATTGTCTCACCAAGTAAAACGCCAAGCATGTTGATATTACTTTTTAGTTCTGCGTGTGTATCAGTCATAATCAAGGTTCCATAGATAAACTGCGCTTGATTGTATCGCGCAATGCAAACAGACAAGCTCACCACTACAACACAGCGACTGTGATGGCGCGCCTATTTTGCTTGCAAAATATACCCTTTGCGCCTTGTGGGCACAAAAGGCCAACACCTGCGGCCAATTTTACCCAACTTTTATCCAGCGGCGCCAAACAAAAGCGAGCAGGTGCAGCAAAAGCAAAATCGCACTTGCCGCTAAAGCAAAATAGATAATGATCGCCTCGATGCTACGCGGCGTATCATAAAATTTTGTCAATAACATTGGCCACAAGATCAACTGAAGGATCACAAGCTGCCATAAACAGCGCTGACAACGTCCAAGTTTTTCTTTAATACTGTTTTTGGCTAAATCACACGGTTGGCAGCTCATTATTCCTTTAAATCCATTCCAGCAGTAACATAAATCTTCCATCTCAATAAGTTGCAACCATGCAAGCTACAACTAAAAAAGGTATAGTTTTGGCATGGCCAATTGCAAACGATATTTTTATGAATATACGCGATCTTGAATACTTAGTCGCTCTTTCCGAGCACCAGCATTTTCGCAAAGCAGCAGAAGCGTGCTTTGTCAGTCAACCCACATTGAGCGGGCAGATCCGCAAATTAGAAAATGAATTGGGTGTTTTGCTGCTCGAGCGCTCTAGCCGCAAACTTTTTTTTACTGATGCAGGGATGCAAATAGTACGCCAAGCGCAAAAAGTGCTGTTAGAAATCAAGCTGCTGCAAGAGATCGCAAACCAGCAAGGCGAAGTGATGACGGGGCAACTCAACATCGGCGTGATCCCAACCATCGGTCCTTATCTGCTGCCACACGTTGTACCACTGCTTAAAGAAAAATACCCCAATTTAGCCGTAACCGTGTTTGAAGCGCAAACAAACCAGCTTGTGCAGCAGCTTGAAGAAGGCAAGCTTGATTGCGCCATTTGGGCATCGGTGCGTGAAACCAGCCATTTAAGAGAGCTTCCCCTTTATAACGAGCCGCTACTGGTCGCTTTGCCTCAAACACACCGCTGGGCAAAAAAAACGCGGCTTAAAATCAGCGACTTAAAAGGCGAGTCCTTACTCATGCTCGCCGATGGCCATTGCCTGCGCGATCAAGCGTTAGGTGTGTGCTTTACCGCGGGCGCAGCAGAAGACAAGCGCTTTCGTGCAACAAGCCTTGAGACCATCCGCAGCATGATTTCTGCCAATATTGGCCTTAGCTTATTTCCCAAACTTGCCGTACCCAAATGTCGCAACCGTGATGGTGTCGTCTACATCCCGACAGCGCAGCCACAAGCCATGCGCCAGATCACGTTAGGCTATCGCCCAGGCTCACCGCTGCGAAAGCGCTACAAAAAACTAGCGCAATGCATTGGCGATATGATGACACCTTTTTGTGAAGAAACTGACACGCAAGATCAGCCATAGCACAATTAGCGTTTTGGTTTTGTAAAACGAAAAATCGCCGTAAAGAAAAATTATCTCATCGAATATGCGGCGTTTTGTTGGTAGCCGCAAAAACGATTTACGGCTTTAGCATGGCGCGTAAGTTTGCTAATGCTTGCTGACTTCGCTCAATTCGCTGCTCCGCTGTTGGCGGTGCCTTGTCCTCCTCACGCAACAGATCATCTTGTGGCAACTCATCTAAAAAGCGGCTTGGCGTAGGCCTTATTAGCTCGCCATATTGGCGCCGCTGCAAGCAATAGGTGAAAGTAAGCTCTCGCTGCGCACGCGTGATCCCAACATAAGTCAGGCGGCGCTCCTCTTCAATATTGTCTTCATCAATGCTGCTTTGATGTGGCAAAATTCCCTCTTCCATGCCAATCAAATAAACATAAGAAAACTCAAGGCCTTTCGATGCATGCAGCGTCATCAGCTGCACCTGATCAGCCTCATTTTCTTGCTCGCCGCGCTCCATCACATCGCGCAAAGTCAGCCGCTGCACGATCTCTTTTAACGTGCGCGGCTCAGTTTGCTCATCACCATTCAAATCTTTGATGATCCAGCTGTACAGCTCAGACACGTTTTTTAGCCGCATTTCTGCAGCCTTAGCGCTGGGCGATGTCTCAAGCAGCCACTGCTCATAGCCCGACTCTCGCACTAGATCTCGCAACGCCTGAATGCCTTCGCCACGCTCAATACGCTCGCAAAGGGTGAGGATCCAAGAGGTAAAACGCTGCAACGTTTGCAACCGCTTACTTGAAATGTGCTGCGCAAATCCTAGCTCTAAACTTGCCGCAAACAGGCTTTTTTGCCGCATATTGGCGTAATTTCCAAGCTTTTCTAGCGTATTGGGGCCAATTTCACGTTTAGGCGTGTTCACAATACGCAAAAAGGCAGCATCATCGTCTTGATTATTCAAAAGACGCAAATAAGCGAGCATGTCTTTGATTTCAGCGCGCGAAAAAAAAGAGGTACCGCCTGAGATCCGATAAGGAATGCGGTTTTGCAATAACGCCTTTTCAATCAAGCGCGATTGGTGGTTGCCGCGATAAAGCACCGCATAATCACTATAACGGGTGCGATTAACAAAACGATGCGCAATGATTTCGCCAACCACGCGCTGCGCCTCATGCTCCTCGTCTTTAGCCTTAAGCAGCTTTAAAGGCTCTCCGTAAGCAAGCTGCGAAAAAAGCTTTTTTTCAAAAAGATGCGGGTTGTTGGCAATTAAAATATTGGCCGCATGCAAAATGCGCTGGCTTGAGCGGTAATTTTGCTCAAGTTTGATCACGCTAAGCGCTGGAAAATCTTGGCCTAACTGCGCCAAATTTTTCGCCTGCGCGCCGCGCCAGCTGTAAATCGACTGGTCGTCATCGCCCACCACGGTAAAACGCGCACGCTCACCAACAAGCAGTTTAACCAGCTGATATTGCGATGTATTGGTGTCTTGGTACTCATCCACGAGCAGATAGCGAATTTTACTTTGCCAGCGCGTGAGCACCTCTTTATTGCGTTTAAAAAGCAGCACTGGCAAAAAAATGAGATCGTCAAAATCAAGCGCGTTGTAAGCACGCATTTGCTGCTGGTACTGCGCATAAAAGCGCGCAAATAAAGCTTCACGCTCACCGCTTGCCGTAGCTATCGCTTGCTCAGGCAACAGCAAATTATTCTTCCATTTCGAGATACTGCTAGTGAGCTGTGCGAGCAGCTCTTTATCATTATCGAGCGTCTTTTCGGTCAGCGCTTTTAAAAGTGCGAGCTGATCTTGATCATCAAAAAGTGAAAAATTCGCTTTTAAGTCTAAACTTCTATATTCACGTCGAATTATATCAAGGCCTAATGAGTGAAATGTCGAAACGATAAGTCCGCGGATCTGCGGACGCGACAAGGTTTGCGTGACACGCTCTTTCATCTCTCGCGCTGCTTTATTGGTAAAAGTCACCGCCGCAATATGGCGAGCCTGATACCCGCAATGTTGAATAAGGTAAGCAATTTTATGAGTGATCACTCGAGTTTTACCCGATCCTGCGCCTGCCAAAACAAGGCATGGCCCAGAAACATGATTAACGGCGGCAGTTTGAGCTAAATTAAGTTTCACAAGGTATCCTCGAGGCAATCAGCAACTTGCTGTTAGTTAGAATTCAAAAGTTGAATAATGATATAGTCTACATATGCCTGCTGTGACTTTGCAGAAGTATGTCCGCTGCGATTTTGACAGCGGCGCAACTCTTTTCCCTCATATGATAATGGAGCAAACGCAATGAAGAAATCGTTTGTGGTCATGTTAATTATCACAGTGCTGCTACTTGGCAGCGTGATCGGTTTTAACATGTTCAAACAAAAGATGATTGCTAATTTCTTGGCAAACATGCCTGAGCGTGAATATCCTGTCACGAGCGCACAAATTGTGCCTAATGACTGGACGTCAACCATCCAAGCGATTGGTTTTATCGAACCCAATCAAGGTGTAACCTTGGCAGCCGAAGTTAGCGGCGTCGTTAAAGAGCTTGGTTTTAATTCTGGGCAAGTTGTTAAGCAAGGAAAACTGCTCGTAAAATTGGACTCTAAAGTAGAAGAGGCGCATTTAAAAAGCGCATTAGCGCGCCTGCCTGCTGCTGAAGCTAAGTTTAAGCGCCATCAAGGTCTGTACAAAAATGGCTCTGTATCAAGAGAGGCTTTTGACGACGCGCAAGCTAGCTACAACTCGCTTAGAGCCGACATTGAAAGCTTAACAGCCGCGATTGAACGCCGTACCATTATTGCCCCTTTTGCTGGCGTTGTCGGCCTGCGTAATGTGTTCTTAGGTCAATACTTGCAGCCAGGTATGGAAATTGCGCGTTTAGATGACACCTCAGTGATGCGCATCCGTTTCACCGTGCCACAAACTGACATCAGCAAGATCAATATTGGTCAACCTGTTGATATTGCTGTAGATGCTTTCCCTGATACGCCGTTTTCTGGCA
>JBOFXO010000282.1:0-6647 GCA_051654185.1 Vibrionaceae bacterium
CTGCGCAAGAAGCTCAGCCTGCTGCGAAAACTGATTTAACCACAGGCTAAAATTGTCTTTGATCACCCCTGAAACAAAGGCTGCGCACTGGCGCGATGACAAGCGCTCTTTCGTTTGACCAGCAAACTGCGGATCTTGCATTTTGACCGATAAAACGTACGCGCAGCGATCCCAAAGATCATCTGCCGTTAATTTCACGCCACGCGGCAGCAAGTTGCGGTATTCGCAAAACTCGCGCATCGCATCAAGCAAGCCTTGGCGCAGGCCGTTAACGTGCGTGCCCCCTTGCGCGGTAGGGATCAAATTAACGTAACTTTCGCACAATAAATCGCCGCCTTCTGGCAGCCACACCAGCGCCCAATCGAGCGCTTCATGCGGCGCCTCAAATTGGCCAACAAAGGGCGCTTGTGGCAGCAGCGTATAGCCGCCAACACCTTCAAGCAGATGATCTTGAATGCCATTTTCATAGCACCACACCACAGTTTCATCCGCGCTTTTATCAGTAAAGGTGATGGTTAAGCCAGGACAAAGCACCGCTTTTGCTTTTAGCACCGCTTTTAAGCGCGTGACAGAAAATTTACCGCTGTCAAAATAGATAGCATCTGGCCAAAAATGGACTGATGTACCGCGATCTTTACGTGCGCAAGTGCCTGTTACTGTGAGCTCTTGCACTTTGTCGCCGTTTTCAAAAGCAATGTCATACACATTGCCATCGCGTTTAACCACAACCTCAACACGCTTAGACAAAGCGTTAACCACCGAGATCCCAACTCCGTGCAGACCGCCGCTAAACTGATAATTTTTATTAGAAAATTTTCCGCCTGCATGCAGCTTGCATAAGATCAGCTCTACGCCAGAGACCTTTTCTTGCGGGTGAATATCGACCGGCATACCTCGGCCATTATCAATCACTTGCAGCGAATTATCGCTGTGCAAAATCACCTCAATGTGCGAGGCAAAGCCCGCTAACGCTTCATCAACGCTATTATCGATAACCTCTTGTCCTAAGTGGTTTGGCCGCGTGGTATCAGTGTACATACCAGGGCGACGGCGCACCGGATCAAGGCCATTGAGCACTTCAATGGAGCCCGCGTTATAAGTTTGATCGTTCATAAGCACTTGTTTTTAATAAGGTTAAATTGGTCTGAACCTACGCCGCAGCACTCAATGGCCACGTTGCAAATCACAACCCCAAAAAAGTGATGATCGGGGCACAAAAACGTTCGAAACCAGAAAAAGCGTGGCAACCACCAGATTCGATGGTCTGTTTACAATCGTGATACTTTACCACGGCCTGACGATGATCCAACACTTCATCGCCTTGCTGCTGCAATAACCACAAGCTGCGCGGGTCGCGAATTTGCTCAACCTCAAACTGTTGCAGCTGTGCCATATGCACTTCTTCTAGTAGATAACGCTCGCCAGTATACGGGTTTTGCTGCGGCCCGAGATGATCTTTAAGCAACAAATACGGCGCAACCGCTGGATTTACCAGTACTGCGGGCAAGTTGTAAGAAAAATTGAGCCACGTTGCAAAGTAACCACCCAGTGAGCTGCCCACAACGCCAATACGGTGCGTGTGTTGGTATTGCGCAACAAGCGACGCAAGCTGCTGCGCAGCAGGCAAAGGGTAAGGAGCAAGGGTTGGGGCTAACAGCACAATATCAGGCCGGTGCAGCTTACACCAGCTCACGAGCTGCTGCGCTTTTTGCGATAAGGCGCTGCTGTTAAAGCCGTGGATATAGATGAGCGCACTAGGCTTAGCAAAAGCAGACATTTAATAACCTGTCGCGCCAACATCTGGCAAAAATACGCCGGGTGCAATGCGGCCAATACGCGTAGCAATTTTACCATCCGCATGCAGCTCTATTTCACGCCAGCCCGGCGCATTGCTGTCGAGCGCAAAATCAACGCAGTTTGGCAAAAATTGAATGCAGGTGGATGGCGCGCCTAGCACGTGCCGCTGCTCATGCATCACATCAAAATCTTGGTGGATATGGCCACACACAACGGCTTTAACCTGCGCAAAATCGGCTAACAGCTGCCAAAAATGCTCGTGATTACGCAGCTGATGGTTATCAAGCCAAGCGCTGCCACAAGCGATAGGGTGATGGTGCAAAACCACAATGGTATAACGCTCACGCTCATCATTAAGCGCTCGTTGTAAGGTATTTATCTGCGCTTGGCTTAAAAAGCCGTGCGTTTCCCCAGCAAATTGGCTGTCAAGCAGCACAAGCTGCCATTTATCACCCAATAAGATCTGCTCATGACTTAAAAAATTAGGCGATTGAAAAACGCTGTGCATCGCGTTTTGCTCGTCATGATTGCCGGGAAGCCAAAATTTTGGCTGCGGCCAATGAGAGAGCGTGCGAGCAAAGGTGTGATACGATTCTACGGATTGATCTTGCGAGATATCACCTGTTGTTAGCACAAAATCAAATGCGAACTGGCGACTATCAACCGCCGCAACCACCGCCTCTAAACTGTGCAAGGTATTGATACCAAGCATCAACTGTTGGGGGTTTGCAAACAGGTGAGGATCGGTAATTTGCAGCAACCGGATCGGCTGATCAGGCTCTACGGCAAAATGATAGGTTTGCAACTTAATGGGTTTCCTAAAATTATTAATGCTATAAACAGGATGGGTCCATCCATCATACAAGTAACATTTATCTGTTATTTATCGAACAGTTGCGCTTTATTGAGCGCAAGCCACTGCAGCGCAATAATGCTAGCTGCATTGGTGATCGCACCAGTTTGCACTAATGCCAGCGCCTCTTGCAGTGGGACGACATGCACTAAAATGTCTTCATCTTCTTCAGCGACGCCATGTATGCCATGCGCTGTGTTAATGTCGACAATCCCTAAATAAAGCGCAATCGTCTCCGATGAGCCGCCAGGGCTTGGCAAATAGCGCATGATTGGCTGCAATGATTTTAGATGCAGCCCCGCCTCTTCTTGAGCCTCTTTATGCGCCGTCTCTTCTGCGGTCAAACCGTTTTCAATGATACCGGCTACAATTTCAAGCTGCCAAGGCGCGTCACCTGCCGCCAGCGCCCCGACACGAAACTGCTCAAGTAGCACAACCGCGTCAGCGCTAGGATCATAGGCTAATACTGCCGCCGCATGGCCACGCTCAAATAGCTCTCGCTCAACCGTATTGCTCCAGCCGCCGGCAAACAAACGGTGGCGAAAACAAAGCTTAGCGATTTTGAAATATCCATGGTAGACAATATGCGTTGACTTTAATTCAACATCACTTTTATTAAATTGGGTTTTTAGCATTTCTCTTTTTTTTCCGAGAATCTTAACTAAAATCACGCATGTTATTTGCATATTCAGTAAGTTATCAAGAAAAAAAAACTATTTTTGTGCGGGCAATAACACTAATGTTCTCATTTTATTACGCCCTCTACACTGCATCTTGCTCTATTTTCGGTATACACTAAGGCTTTAACTTTCTATTTAAAATGCTTCTGATTTTTGGATAATGACCTTATAGAGACAATTAATGATGAAAAATATTCTCGCTATTTTGATCAGCGCCTCGTTTAGCTGCGCCGCTCTTAATGCTAATGCAGAAGATCTGCTGCAAATTTATCAGCAAGCCAAAGAGAGCGATTCCACCACGTTGCAAGCTGCTGCGACAAAAGATGCCGCCTTTGCTGCTATCAATACCAAACGTGCGACATTGCTGCCACAAATTAATTTAAATGCCGGCTATAACTTATCACGCAACAATAAAGCGAATATTAGCAGCGGATTATCTGATACAAACACCCTCGCAGCGGGCGTTTCTCTTAATCAATCTATTTATAACCGCTCAAGCTGGATCAATTTAAATATCAGCGAATTAAACGCACGCCAAGCTGATGCTAATTATGCCGCTATTCAACAAGCGCTCATTTTGCGCGTCGCCAATGCTTATTTTAACGTTTTACGCGCAGAAGAAGGTTTGCAATTTATTCGCGCCGAAAAAGCCGCTGTAGGGCGTCAGCTTGAGCAAACCAAGCAGCGCTTTGAAGTTGGGCTGTCAGCCATCACTGACGTGCACGATGCACAGGCGCAATATGACTCTGTGTTAGCCAGTGAAATTCAAGCAGACAACGCACTTGTGAACAGCTACGAAGGGCTGCGCCAGATCACAGGGCAAGGCTATAGCAAGCTTAAAAAGCTCAACACTAAACTCTTTAGCGCCTCAAGTCCTACAGGCAAAATCGAAGAGCTTGTCACGCAAGCGCAAGAGAAAAACCTCTCGCTACTTGCCGCGAGAATAAACAGCGACGCTGCTAAACTCAACATCAAGCTGGCGCAGTCTGGGCACTTGCCAACCCTTGGGCTCAATGTAGGCTACGACATCCTTGATCAAGAAAATCAGACCAATGCAGCTCGTGATACCACTTACAACCAGTTTTCTGGCGGGATCAACCTCAACCTGCCTATTTACAGCGGCGGCGCAGTCAGCGCGCAAGTAGATAGTGCGAAATACAGCTACATCGCATCCGCTGAGGCGCTCGATGGACAATTTAGAGCAATCGTACGTGATACGCGTGCTTTTTATAACAACATCAATGCCAGTATCGGCACCTTACGCGCTTTTGGGCAGACGGTGATCTCTGCGCAATCGTCGCTAAAAGCCACGCAAGCGGGATTTGAAGTGGGTACACGTACCATTGTCGACGTCTTAAATGCAACGCGTCGCCTTTATGATGCAAACCGCAACTTGTCTAATGCGCGTTACGATTACATTCTCAATCGATTACAACTTAGCCAAGCGATTGGCACGCTTAATGAACAAGATCTTGTTGATATTAACAGTGGGCTAACTGATTGATCAAAAGATAAATAAAATTTTGTGCCGCAGCTTTTGCGGCTTTTTTTTGCCTGTTTATTATTTTGTTTTTTATAAAATAGAAGTTTGCGCAAGCGAAAAGATATTTTCAAATTAACTAACAACAATTTTATTAATTATTTTTAGCAAATAAACTTACCTCGCTCTATTTTCACTAAATTTTAGTTGTTTTTATTTTAAATAACTTTTACTCCCTATCTACACAAGCATAACGAGTGATACTTACCTGTTTTTAAATACATTTATTTTAAAGCTGCTTTTTTTCACCTGTTTTCACTTTAAAGATGGCAGATTACGTAATAGTTTAGTAAAAAGAAGTGATGAAATTTTACGTATATTAAATGCGTATATTTAAGAATAAAAACCCAATTCATTTAAATCAATTCACCCTAATTCACTTTGTCAATAGCGATAAAAAAACCAATATATTTGGCCTCGTTAACTAAAAAGTTATCCCCCAAATAGCATTTATGTTCAAAGGCAATAATATGAAAATAGATAGCATCTTACTTTATAAACAAAATGTGCCGTCTGATTTTTTAGCAAGCACAGAGTCGACGCTTTTTTATAAACTCGTTCTTACTGTCTATAAGATTGCGTTAAGCCTTGCCTTAATTGTCCTGACATTATTTGCTTTTTATATGGTTAATTTTGCCGTCAAACAATCCAGCACTACGCAATTAGCGCCGCCTAGTCATGTCTGCATGCCAAGCAATGCAACACAAAAAGAGACGGACAAATGCTTATCAGAGCTCGCAAAAAACGTGCAGCGTCCAGTGCCACCCAAAACGATTTCGCTGTCATCATTAAGCCAATTTATTAATGATCAGATGCGCTACTTTTTAGCGCAATCGATGCGCGCACTTGATACTGCCGCCTTCGATTTACAAAAAAGTTTTGCCATGCTCAGCCCTGCATCAAGAAAAAGCCAACCGGCAAGCGAAGACCCGACGACACAATCTAATCCCAAGCCGATTTTTTCATGGTACAACGAGCTATCAAACCTCTTATTACCCAGCAAACTCGTTGAAAAATCAACGGTTACAGCCGTAGGTAACACCATGTTACACCCCGAGATAAAAATAGATCCCTCTTCATTGGCGGAGTCTTTGCGGGAGAAAAAACAAAGCACCACCTTGCGCAAGGGCAATGCGGGCAAGCCAGCCGCACTGGGTAGTAGTGATAAAGAGCAGCCTGCTATACCTGAGCAAACTATTTCGGTTGCGATTGGCTATGTCATGCAAGAGCCAACAGCTTCTCCACTTCACCCTGCAAGCTTAAATAATGAGCAGCCTCAGCAAAATATTTTACAAAGCGATCCAATAAAAAATGAAGCGCTGCTTGAGCAAAATAATGGCCAAATAATGCTGGATCAGGCGCGTATATTCGGTGAGACCACGCACCTATCAATGCAACAAGCAATACAGCAAGCCGATATTAAAAAAAATGCTAAGTTGATTTTGCCCTACTCGGCAACCTTAGGTGAGCACCACCGTTTGCAATTTGATGAAAAATTTAAAGATTTTTTCAATTAGACAAGCACGCGGCCGCAGCCTTCGCTTAAGCAGGTATAAGCCGCAGAATAACAGCCAAAAAAACGGCGCAAACCGCTGTTTACGCCATCAATTACCTTCTTGCAAAATTTTGCCTACAGCAAGCCTTCCCGCACTGCAACAGCGCAAGCATAAAATGGTGCAAAACGGGCTACAACCCGCTTAAGGCCAACGTCGCATTACACAGAGTCAATTATTCGTTAGTTAAAGTGCGAATAGAATTGATCAGCTGCGTTGTTGAA
>JBOFXO010000283.1:0-1971 GCA_051654185.1 Vibrionaceae bacterium
CTCAATTATGCACGCTTGCTCATCTAACGGTGGCTGAAGACCAAACACTTTCAATAAGTTTTGTATAGACAAACGCTTTAATGCAGCCCCTTTTACAAAACTTTTCACTTGTTCTTTTACTAAAGAACTTTGCAAGACTAAATTAAGATACTGCGATAAAACTTTCTTAGCATTTGGCCTAATAATGATTAAAGATGACGCAACAACGAAATCTTTGTTTGGTGGTGTTATTGCTGTTTGGCCAATAGTTCCATCTTTGCTAAAAAGAATATCTCCATCAAAAGGCATACAACCTGTTTTAAGAAGGTAACGATAGCTTTCTGCTGATGTAAGAAGAGACTCATCAAAATTGATTACGCCATTTTTTATATTTTTGATAGAAACAAAATGGTAAGCACCATTTTCTGTATCTGGTGAAACATGAGCGCCATCTGTAATCTCTCGACAGAGGTACTTAATAAAACACACTCTCCAATGCGCAGGCACTTGCCCGAGCCACTCCACGCCCGAATCTTTCATCGGCGCATCAGGGTTAAGCCCCTTAGTGACAGCGTGATAAATCACCGATTGACGTTTTTCTTTGAGCAGCTCAATCAGCATTTCTTGCTTGGCGATGAGGGTGTCGATCTTGGTGGTTTCGTGGTCGAGGAAGCTGGCGATTTTTTCCGCTTCTAAATATGTTGGCTCTAATATTGTGGCATTTTTAATTAATTCTTGATTCAGAATTTTTGCACCATAAATATTTGTAGACGCTTTTTCTATAACAAAAATTGGTAATGAGTAGAATAAGTAGCTTAAAGGCAGTTTGCTTGTGGATAAAAAATATGCAATTCCTTCGTTTGTATACATATCTTTATTAGCAAATGATACAGATCCTACTGACAACTTAAAGCTGTATAACAACGAACCTTTTGGAGTTATTCCCATTGACGCCTTTTGAACGGCGCTGTCAGATATTCTCTTTGCTGTATCATCAAGATATTTGCTCTTTAGATCTGAAATGTTTGCCCAAAGATTTTCACCAATAAAATTATCATCATTTCCTGTAGAAGGAGTCCAGCCTACTTGAAAGTCCGTCAAGCGCTTAATCGTGCTAACTTTCCAATGCGTGGGTATAATATCTAACCATTTAATCGCTGAATCCTTATACTCTGGATACGCTTTATAACGCTCGCCCATTATGAATGCACCTCGTTAAGCAGCTGCATGATCTCAGCCGATACCGCATCTAAATCCGCATCAATCTCAGCCAAGGCTCTTGGCGGCTCATAAACATAAAAATGACGGTTAAAGGGAATTTCATAGCCGACAATGCCCACCTGGCCGTCTTTTGGGTCGGTTTTGCTTTCATCAATCCATGCATTGGGCACGTGCGGCAGCACTTCACGAGCAAAATAATCGGCAATATTTTCGGTGAGAGGCACGTTTTCGTAGTCGCGCAAATCAGGGTTAGCTTCCGGGGCGCCTTTAGATTTGCACACTTCAGCCTCATCGTTGTGCTCGCCTAAGTGTTTTACCAGCAATTTAAGCTGCGCAGCGCTGAGCTTGGCCGGCAGCTTGGCTTGTAACTGCTTAAGAAACTTATCGCGCGATAAGAGTTTTTCTTGCTCAAAAGCAGCAAGCGCATCAAGAATAGATTGCTGCGTGGCTTCATCCATTTTTTCCCAGCTGCTATCAGCTTGCAAAGCTTCAAGGCGCAGCGCGTCTTTAGGGTAAATGGCTAATTGCAGCGGGCGCTCAACGGTAATTCGGCGATAACCAAAGGCTTTATAATCAAAAATCTTGCTAAAGTCGTTTTCAGCAAATTGCCCGTAGGTTTGCACGATTTTTTCAATCGCTTCAGGCGTGAGCTCTTTACGCTTGCTGCCCAAAGATTTACGCATGACGGCATAAAATACGTTTTCATCGTCGTCTTTAACCTCACCGCCACCGCTGCGACCCCGGCCCCCCGTTTTCGCGCGCTCTTTTGCA
>JBOFXO010000284.1:0-4214 GCA_051654185.1 Vibrionaceae bacterium
ACGATGGCGACAAGTTGCAGGTTTCGCAGGCGGCCGATGATAAAGTGATCGCTGTAGCACTACGTTTAGCTTTATCGCGTTTTGGTAACGAAATCATCGTGGAGGGCTCTGAGCGATTTAAGGCGCAAGTGTTGCGCACGGCAGTCAACAGCAAAATGGCGCTTACTTTTGCTGACGCCGAGTTAGATATGCGCAGGCGAGAGTTGTTTTATGAAGCGCGCGCGGCTTTCTTAAAAAATGATGATTCACCAAAACACCGGCTGTGATGTCGCAAACCTCTATTAGTTTTAAAATAAATAGCCTTTAGTAGGTAGTAGGCTCTAGGGGTTAAAGCTCCGATTGAGCATAAGCAAACTACTACTGAGCCGCTCAAGTGTATTAGCGACCTCTGTAGTAAAAAGGGGAAGATCACTGATTAATGCGCTAATTTTCTACATCATTAAGCTGTTTTACCTTTCATAAAGACCAAACCTAACATTTACTTAAAGCTAAAAAGTAACAAGCTCATTTTTAACTTGTGCTGATCAAATTTTGGCGTAATGTAAAGGAGGCTCAATGAAAAACTGTTTGGTAATGGGGGCGGCAGGCTATATAGGCTCACACCTCGTGCCTTATTTGCAAGAGCGTGGCTACCAAGTTATCGCCTGTGCGCGCCGCCCATGCCATCTGCCACAAGGCGTAAGCCTGCGCCTTGCGGATGCGCTGATGCCAAATAGCTTGCCTGCCGCTTTTGCTGGCATCGATACGCTGTTTTATTTGGTACACGCCATGAGCTCAGGTGAGGGTTTTCACCGCTATGAGCAGCAAGGCGTGAAAAATGTGGCAGCTGCTGCAAAAGCTGCTGGCGTGCGGCGCATTATCTACCTTGGCGCCATGCAACCACAAGGAAGCCAAAGCCATCACCTTAAATCACGCCGTTATTGCGGGGAGCTGTTTCGTGCTTCTGGTGTGCCTTGCGTTGAGCTGCGTGCTGGGATCATTATCGGACCTGGCTCTGCAGCCTTTGAGGTGATGCGCGACTTGGTGTTTAATTTGCCATTTATGGTTACACCGAGGTGGGTGCGCTCGCGTAGCATGCCAATAGCACTTAACAATTTACTTTATTATCTAACCGGACTAATAGACGCTGAAGGCGTTGATGGCGAGATTTTCAATGCATGTGGCCCGCAAGCACTCAGCTATCAGCAGCAGCTAAAACATTTTGCTGCACATATTGGCAAGCGCTGTCCCGTTATTCCGCTTCCGCTGCTTAGCCTAAAGCTTTCGACTTGGTGGCTGCAGTTTGTTACCTCTGTTCCGCGCCCAGTTGCTAACGCGTTGATCAGCGGACTTAAGCACGACATTCTCGGTGATGACAAGCCATTACAAGCCATTTTGCCACAGCAATTACTCAATTTTGACGAAGCATTAACTTATAGCCTTACGCTTGAGCAGCAGCTTGGTGAGCGTCAGCAGGGAGAAGAAACGCCGCTTGGGCTGCGCTGGCGCCATCCTGAATACGGTTTTTACGATCGCACGGCAGAAGGGCGCTGTCTTTGCCTTGCGTCAGCGGAGCAGATCTGGCATGTGCTAGCGCAGCTTGGTGGGGTGCGCCGCTATTTTTACATGAACGGCTTATGGGTGGTACGCGAATGGCTGGATCACCTGATAGGTGGCCCTGGTCTTACGCGTGGGCGCACTAATTTTAAAACACTGCATAAAGGCGATTTCATTGATTCTTGGGAAATTATTGGCATTGAGCCTAATAAGCGACTTGATCTGCTTTTTAACATGAAGGCACCTGGGGTGGGGCGGCTTGAATTTGTGATTGTGCAGCACGCAAGTGGTCTTAATGAGCTTGTGGTGACCGCGCACTGGCATCCGCAAGGCGCGTGGGGGCTGGCGTATTGGCTTGTGATGCTGCCATTTCATCGCTTTATTTTCCAAGGCATGTCACGCGAGATCTGCTGTGAGGCTGAAGAGCAAGCCGGCATTGAAGTTATTGATCCATAAGCGCTAAATAAAATAACTGTGGCCAGTGGTACGAAGCTATGAGCCATGGCACCGCTTGCGTGATGCTTCTGCTTGGCTGCTGCATTTCGTTTTTAGTGGCGCAAGGCTGCTGCCGGCAAAAAAGCATAAGTTTAGTGATAACCTGAGCGCTACACCCTTAACCATTTTTGCAGCCGATCCTGATGGTAAGTCGGGAATAGGATTGTACACTCTGCCTTTTACAAAACCCTCCACTGTTTGTTTTTATTCTCTCGAGCATTGCCCTATGGTATGCGAATTTTTATGCCCAAGGCACGTGATTTCTTATTCAAATCTCCCTTTTACAAATTATCGAGCGGACAACCATTTCATTTAATTATGTTTTTTGTGCGGCGTAGATCGCAAAATTGCTTTGCGCAAAAGCCGATCACGTGTATTTTATGTGGCGAAGTTGTTGTGCGATTTGTTGCTTAAGGTGGTGAGTGGCTTATTGGCTATTGATCTTCATATGTAATATTTCTTTTGATATCTAAGTAGACGAGATTGAGTAATGAAAACATTGTCTTACCTGACTTTAGCTGTATTTTGCAGTTTTTCTGTGCACGCATCGCACTCTGCGCTCAAAGGAGAATTTGAAAGCGGCTACGAGCACCCATACCTGCATTCAAGCAAGGCTGGTTATAGCAACCCCGATTGGATGGCCGCCATTGAAGACAGCAAGCAGCTTAACGAGATATCTCTTCCAGGGACTCATAACTCGTTATCAAGGCACGGAGGGGATGTTCCTCAAACGCAATCTCTAGATATTAAAGCCCAGCTAGAGATGGGGATCCGCTATTTTGACGCACGCTTTAAGTATCGCAGCGGTGATCTCTACGCTTACCATGGCGTTATTTCACAATTCACTACCTTTGATGAGTTTTTGAATGATGTCTCTAGCTTTTTGGACGCGTATCCATCGGAAACGGTGCTGATCCGCATGCAAAATGAGGGGGGAGCCGAGGAGCACGAAGATGAGTTTTTCGCTCGCTTTAAAGAAGTTTTAGCCAGCTATCGCCATAATAACGCCATTCCTTACTCAAATAATCCAACACTAGGCGACGTGCGCGGTAAATTTGTCTTTATTCGTGATTTTAACGCTTTTGGTCCAAGGATCGGCATTGAGCGCGGTAGCCTTAATATCCAAGATGATTACCACTTAACTACTAACTGGGAACTGTATACCAAGTGGGGGAAGATCAAAGACCATTTTATGAATCATGCAAACGATGCGTACTCGATTTCTGTTAACTATTTGTCCGGCTCGGTTGGTTCATTTCCTTATTTTGTTGCCAGCGGCAAATCTAGCTCTGAAACTGATGCGCCACAGCTTTGGACTGGGGTTTCGACTGTCGATGAAGGAAAGTATAAAGATTTTCCGCGTCGTGACTGTGTAGGCTCGCTGTGCAGTATCTATTTTGCCGGAACTAACCAGTTGGCTGAGCAGTGGATCCTCCAAGACCGCTTCCCGTTGCCGCTTGGCATTGTAGCGATGGATTTTCCTGGTGCAACCCTCGTTGACGCTATCATACAAAGCAATGATCCCAATAAAGAATTAGCACCAGCCTTGGAAATTTTTGAGCACAGTAACTTGCAGGGACAAAGCTTGCGGGTAAACGATGACATCAGTGATTTAGGCAATATGAATGACAAGCTGTCATCTTGGTCGATCCCTGATGGCTGGGAAGTGCGCTTTTATACTGATGTTGATTTTAAAGGGGATTACTATACTCGCAGCTATCGTGATGGTAACCACGGTGAGGCAAGTGAGTTTAATGATAAGGTCCGTTCGATCAAAATATTAGGACGTTAAGCGCACCACCGATCATACAATCTTGATCCTCGGCGCATCATTCCCCTGTTTTTTTAGCAGGGGATTTATGTTAACTAAAGGTTGCTGTAGATATTTGGGCAAAACCTTTGTTGTCGGTTGTCTAGCAAGGTCGCTTTGTTTACCAGATTGATTTTTTTGAAGATTAATTAATGCTCAGGCTGATTTTATTTGATGCGCTTTGTCAGGTAACTTTGATTTAAAAAGTGCTCGCCCATGAGCAATAATCCTAATAAAACCTGAACTCGGTTTAACAGGCCATAACTGCAATAGTATCAAACTCTGTGTTAGTGATATTCAGTTGTGGCTTATTATCTCGCAATTGGTAAGCAATCAGGCCTGCAATCATGTTGAGCATAAAGCCAGACACGCT
>JBOFXO010000285.1:0-2731 GCA_051654185.1 Vibrionaceae bacterium
AGAATTACTTAGCTGTTTTAAGCCATTTTTCCATGAACTTCACCTCGGTCTTTTGCGCGTCAATGATAGACTGCGCAAGTTTGCGAAGCTCTGGATCTTTGCCAAACTTAAGCTCTTTTTCAGCCATGCGGATAGCGCCGATATGGTGGGCTATCATGCTGCGCGCAAAAGCTTGATCAGAGTCTTGATGGTAAAGCCCTTCCATCATCGCTTCATGCATGACTTTCATGTCTTTAACTACGGCTTGCGAAAACTTAGAAACTTTGACTTGTGACATGCTAGCAGGATTGTGATGCGCCGTTTTCTCTTGTGCAGGTTTTGCTAAAACCGCGTGAGGGGTGGCTATCATGGCTAAAAGGATCAAGGTTGTCTTTAATTTCATGTTTTTTTCCTAAGATACAAATTAAACAAGCACCCCTCAACGTATTGTATTAAGGGGGGGACTTTTACCTAGGTTTTTTATTGCAATTTAACGGGTAAAGAGCTGAGTGCCGTAGCGGTTTTTATACGGCTTCTACGCTGCGCTACCCCTATAGCCTAGATGGGGCATTGTTAATTTAACGCGCAAGCTTTGAGACATTTTCTAATTTAAAGATCCTTTCAAAATATTTTAGCTTTTGTTTAACTGCTTTGCTTAAAGCGGTCTGCAAAATGCTTGCGCTATGGGAAAACGCCGTTTAGGTATATAATTCGCGCAATTTTTCTTATTTTGCGGTTTTTATGAAGCAGTTTTTAGCCGTTACTTCACGTGGACTTGAACACCTTTTAGCTGATGAAATTGCCGAGCTCGGTGGCGAAAATGTCAAAATACAAAATGCGGGTGTGCGCTTTGATGCGCCGGACGCTGTTTTGTATCGCTGTTGCCTTTTTAGCCGAATGGCTACGCGTTTTATCTGGGTTTTAAGCGAATTTTCAGTGAAGAACGATTTGGATCTCTACCTTGGCGCGCAGGCGGTACGTTGGCCGACTTATTTTCACCATGAAAAGCGCATAGTTGTTGATTTTAATGGTACAAACAGTGAAATTCGCCATAACCAATATGGCGCATTGAAAGTAAAAGATGCGATTGTTGATAGCTTTACGCGGGCAAAATTGCCGCGTCCATCTATCGATAGAGAGCAGCCAGATCTGCGTATTCATGCCCGTTTGATCAAAGAAAAGCTGCTGCTTGGGATCGACGTGGTTGGTGCAAGTTTGCATCAGCGCGGCTATCGTGCTCAAGCAGGCGCTGCGCCTCTAAAAGAGACCTGTGCTGCGGCGCTGGTGAAAAAAAGCGGCTGGCAGGTAGACACGCCGCTGCTTGATCCTATGTGTGGCTCAGGAACCTTGCTGATTGAGGCGGCGCTCATGGGCGCACAAATTGCGCCAGGGCTTAATCGTAAGCGCTGGGGATTTACGGCGCTGCACCATTTTGATGCGCAAATTTGGCAAGAGCAGCATGCGCTAGCGGCTGTGCAGTCAAAGCGTAACAAAGCGCAGTACAGCGGTCATTTTTATGGTTTTGATTCCGACAGCGCCCTTTTAGCCGTCGCAAAAGCCAATGCTGCGCGTGCGGGAGTGGCTGAATTTATCACTTTTGCGCATGCTGATGCGACCTCGCTTGAGCGGCCACAAGGATTTGAGCGCGGCACCATTTTGTGTAACCCGCCTTATGGCGAGCGCCTAAGCACAACGCCTGCGCTAATCGCGCTTTACACTCAGTTTGGCGTGCAGCTTAAAAAGCATTTTACCGGCTCAACGGCAGCTATTTACTCAAGCTCGGATGAGTTACTTAGCTGTTTGCGCATGCGCGCTGCAGATAATTTTAAGCTCAATAATGGCGCGCTAGAATGCGTGCTGAAAATTTATCCGATCACGCAACCAATCACCGCAAACAGCGAATTAGCAGCTGGCAGCGCCGCGCCCGATTTAGCTAATCGTCTGCGTAAAAACAGCAAAAAATTGGCTAAATGGGCGAAAGAGCAGCAGCTTGATTGCTACCGTGTGTATGACGCTGATCTGCCTGAATATAATGTGGCGATTGACTGCTATAAAGATCAGCTCGTCATCCAAGAGTACAGTGCGCCAAGCAGCATTGACCCAGAGCTTGCTCGTCGCCGCCTTTTAGACGTTGTGCGAACGGTGGTTGAGGTCATGGGCGTGTCGGCAAATCAAGTGATTTTAAAAACGCGCACCAAGCAAAAAGGGGCGGATCAGTACCAAAAGCTGAGCCAAACTAACCGCTTTATGCTTGTTCAAGAGTATGGTGTTGATTTAGAAGTAAATTTACACGACTACCTCGATACGGGGCTTTTTTTAGATCACCGCTTGACGCGCAAATGGCTCGGCAGCATCGCTAAAGGAAAAGATTTTTTAAATCTGTTCGCTTATACCGGCTCGGCAAGCGTGCATGCGGCGGTCGGCGGCGCGCGTACAACCACCACCGTTGATATGTCAAAAAGTTATCTTGCTTGGGCGCAGCGCAATTTTGAGCATAATCAGAACAAAATCTGTGGGCGTATTGATAAAGAGCACCGTTTTATTCATGCCGATTGCTTGCAGTGGCTTGCGCAAGAAAAAGGGCGTTACGATCTGATTTTTATCGATCCGCCCACCTTTTCTAACTCTAAGCGCATGCACGACAGCTTTGATGTGCAGCGCGATCATCTTAAATTGCTCACCCGCTTAAAAGAGCTATTAAAACCTGACGGTTGCATTGTTTTTTCTAACAATAAACGTCATTTTAAGATGG
>JBOFXO010000286.1:0-4181 GCA_051654185.1 Vibrionaceae bacterium
GCATGTTCTGCATGTTCTGCATGTTCTGCATGTTCTGCATGTTCTGCATGTTCTGCATGTTCTGCATGTTCTGCATGTTCTGCATGTTCGATGTGTTTTACATGTTCCACGTGTTTTGCATGCGTTGATTTTTCGTCACTCATGCTCTCTTGTGCGCTTTTTGGCTCAGAGCAAACAGGCGGCTTTTCGCTTTTGCTTGCAGCTGTAGGCATAGCATCTTTTTTAGCAAAACAGGTCACAATTTTGCCCATTGCAAGCTCTGGCAAGGCAACGCCAGAGCGCTGCGGGTATTGCACAGGTTTTTGCTGGATTGCGACCATGCCAGACTCGATAAGATCAAGTGCTTCAAGCGCTTGCTCAGGCTGGTTTTCGCCGTTTTGCGGCTGGCGCTCACGAACATTGCGGCGGCGCTGACCACTGGCACGCAGGTGACGCGGCGAGCGGCGGTTACGACGGCGCTGTTCATCGGCAGCTGGAGCTGAAGCGTCATTAGCAAGCTCACTATGTTCACTGGCAATGGTAATGAGTTCATCGTTTAACTGCTCATGCCAAGGTGTTGGCGTGGTATGTGGCAGATAGATTGGCTCATAATTGCTATTATCGCTGCTTAATAAGCTTTCACTGTCAAAAATGCTCGAAGATTTTGCAAACTCTTCTTGCTTGGCTTTACTGTGCGCAAGCTCTGTAACACGCGGGTGACTTGGTTTAGCAAGCATGGCAGAAGTGCTGTGCTGCTCATTGCTGATCCGCACGCTTTTGTCGAGTTTGCGGCGCTGGCGTTTTGGCTTAACGACTGGCTCGGCGCGCTCTACTTTTTCTTCTCGCTGGATAACTTCTGGCTCTTTAGCAACAGCCGCTTTCGCTTTTGTTTCAGCTTTGCGTGGTGATTTTTTGTTGCTGTTACGATTGCCTTTTTCTTCAAGCCACTCATCGCTTTGTGCGGGGCGCGCGTTACGTTCGCGGTTGTCAGGGCGTGCTGCTCGCTCTTCACTGTTGCCGTTGCGCGAACGATTGCCACGCCGCGGTTTTTCTTGATTGCGCGGCTGGTTTGTAGCAACTGGCTGCACGGGTGTGGCAGCAGGCTGCGCTGCAGATGTTTTGTGGTTAAAGAAGAAGTTGGTAATACCTGAGAAGAAAGAGAGGATCCTTTCTAGCAGTGAAGGAGGCTTTGGTAAGTTGTGTGAGGTTTTTGCTGACATCGCCGCCTCTGCGCTTTGCAGCGCAGGCTCTTCGCGCTTGCGATGAGGTCGCTCGTTTGCTGATTCCTCTTTATGCTCTACTTCTTTTATGGCACTGAAATGCTCTGCAAGATCATAAGAAAGTACATGTTGCTCTTCGCCGTGGCGCAGGCGCACTACTTCAAAATGTGGTGTTTCCATTTTTGATTCAGGGACAATGATCACCCGCACCTTGTGGAAATTTTCTATGTGCAAGACAGAGCTGCGCTTTTCATTGAGCAAGTAGGCTGCAATTGCAACCGGGACAACCGCCATGATCTGTGACGATTTGTCTTTGAGCGCTTCTTCTTCAATAAGACGCAAAATCGACAGCGATAGCGACTCGTTATCGCGGATCACGCCTGTACCTGTGCAGCGCGGGCAGATATGGTGGCTTGCTTCGGCTAAAGAAGGACTTAGGCGCTGGCGAGACATTTCAAGCAGGCCAAAACGTGAAATACGGCCAATTTGCACACGGGCGCGGTCGACGCGTACCGCATCGCGCAGGCGATTTTCCACTTCTCTTTGGTGGCGCGCAGGTGTCATATCAATAAAATCAATAACAATGAGGCCGCCTAAATCGCGAAGGCGCAGCTGACGAGCAATTTCATCGGCCGCTTCTAAGTTGGTTTGAAACGCGGTCTCTTCAATATCGGAGCCTTTTGTTGCGCGCGCCGAGTTAATGTCGATAGAGGTTAGCGCTTCGGTCGGATCGATGACAATCGAACCGCCAGAAGGCAGGCGAACTTCACGCTGGAAGGCTGATTCTATTTGGCTTTCGATCTGATAATGGCTAAATAGCGGTACATCGCCGTCGTACAGTTTAATGCGGCTGATAAAATCTGGGCGTGTCGCTTTGATGCGTTCGCGCGCTTGCTTGTAAGCGCTTTCGCTGTCGATGAGTACCTCGCCAATGTCGCGGCGTAAGTAATCACGAAAAGCGCGTGCGATGACGTCACTTTCTTGATGGATCAAAAATGGTGCTGACTTGGTTTTTGCGGCGGCTTGCACGCGCTCCCAGTGTGACAAAAGGTAACTTAAGTCCCACTCAAGCTCTTCGGCAGATTTGCCAACGCCTGCTGTACGCACGATCAGCCCCATGCCTTGTGGCAGGGCAAGACCTGACATTGCTTCTTTAAGCTGCGTGCGCTCGTCGCCTTCAATGCGGCGCGAAATGCCGCCAGCACGTGGGTTATTTGGCATTAAAACCAAGTAGCTGCCGGCGAGTGAGATAAAGGTGGTTAGCGCTGCGCCTTTGTTGCCGCGCTCTTCTTTGTCGACTTGCACGACCACTTCTTGGCCTTCGCGCAGCACGTCTTTGATATTAGGGCGACCATAAAATTGATAATTTTCAGGGAAATATTCGCGTGCAACTTCTTTTAATGGTAAAAAGCCGTGTCGATCGGAGCCGTAATCAACAAAAGCGGCTTCTAAGCTTGGCTCAATGCGGGTGATGCGTCCTTTGTAGATGTTGGCTTTTTTGGATTCAAATCCGGCGCTTTCAATATCAAGATCGTAGAGGCGTTGGCCATCAACGAGTGCAACGCGCAGTTCTTCTTTTTGTGTTGCATTTATAAGCATTCTTTTCATAAGCAAGTGGATCTCTAAATTTAGTTGTTTTTAGCTGTCAGGTGCAGAGTCAACGTATCGTATAATATCGCCGGTCCCAATTTTTTGATTGCGGCCTCACGGCTGGAAAGTTGGGCGGTACTTTGGGAGGCATAATTTTTGTCACTCAGGCGCCGACTCTATGTTGTGTTGCTGGCTGTCAAGAGTGATCCATATTTTAATTACGCTGCGGATGCCATTTTTCGCGGTGTATTATTTGTTATTCATTGAAACTACAAGTAAACAGAACGTTATTTTTTCATGTCTTATGCTAACTGCTGCATGAGTCCGGATCTTGAAAAAAGCAAAAAAGACAATCAACAAGATGACGGCTTATCTATCAAGCTTGTTACAGTTGTAGTCAAGCAAGTAGAACATCATAAAAATTAGTATATAGCTTGATCGCGTAGCGATCTTGTAAATCAAAATGAAATACAGATTTTGACGTTACACATCAACTATATCAGGGAGCCATTTAGGCAGCAAATTAGTTTATTAGAATATAGAATTGCATCACGATGAACAAAGAACAAGATCAAACAAAAAGCGCCGTGCAGTTGATTGAAATATCTGAAGATATGTCCGGTCAACGCATAGATAACTATCTGCTCAATTTCCTAAAAGGTGTACCCAAAAGTATGATTTATCGCCTGTTGCGTAAAGGCGAGCTTAGAGTGAACAAAAAACGTACAAAACCCGATTACAAGCTGCAGGCGCAAGACTGCATTCGCATTCCACCGTTACATTTGCCACAAATTGAAAAAGCGCCGCTGCCCAGCACGCAGCTGCTAAAAGTTTCTCAGTTAAAACAAGCGATTGTTTATGAAGATGAGCATTTGCTCGCGCTCAATAAACCGTCTGGCATGGCTGTGCATGGTGGTAGCGGGCTTTCTTTTGGCGCCATTGAAGCGCTGCGCGCGCTGTTTCCTGAGGCGCGTTTTTTAGAGCTTGTGCACCGCATTGACCGTGATACGTCTGGGTTATTGTTGATTGCGAAAAAACGCTCGGCGCTGCGCCACCTGCAAGCGCAATTTCGTGAAAAAACAATTAAAAAGCACTATGTTGCACTGGTAAAAGGGCATTGGCCTGCCTCGCTGCGCAAGGTGGACGCGCCTTTGCTTAAAAATGCCACTAACAGCATTGTGCATGTGAGCGATGAAGGCAAACGCTCTATCACTCATTTTACTTTGCTTGAACAGTTTGCTCAGGCAAGCCTTATCAAAGCTTCGCCTATCACGGGCCGCACTCACCAAATTCGCGTGCATGCGCTGCATGCAGGGCACCCGCTTGCGCAAGATAGCCGCTATGGTGACAGCGTGTTTGATCAAAAAATGCAGCAGTGCGGACTTAACCGTT
>JBOFXO010000287.1:0-1010 GCA_051654185.1 Vibrionaceae bacterium
GATCATGGTATCAAAACCATGCTCCATAGTTTGAATAAATTCATCAGCATGCGCAAAGCGCGCCGCTTGCATGATCTGCTCTTTGCTGTATTTATCTTGCGCGGCGTAAGCAATATTGTTGAGCACCGTATCATTAAAAGGTGCACGTTTTGCGAAACGCTCGCTACCTGCTCGCGCAAATTAGCTAAGCGATACGCTTTAATATCAACGCCATCGAGCAAGATCTGTCCTTCATCAACGTCGTAAAGACGCGTAAACAAATTAGCAATCGTGCTTTTGCCAGAGCCGGAGCGGCCAACCAGCGCAATGGTTTTGCCTGACTTTATAGAAAAGCTGATGTTTTTTAACACCTTTTGCTCTTTGTGCGGGTAGCTAAAGCTAACGTTTTTCACATCAATGTCACCTTTAACACGCTCAACCTGATGGGTGCCGTGATCTTGCTCGGTCTCCATCTCCATCAAAGCAAAAAGGCTATGGCAAGCCGCCATTCCGCGCTGAAACTGCGATGTAACGTCAGTGAGCGATTTTAAAGGACGCATCAAGCCAAACATAGCGCCAAATACCACCGCAAAGGTCCCCGCGCTAAGCTCGCTACGAATTGCATCAGTGTTAGCAAGTACTAACACTGCAACCAAAGCAAAAGAGGCGATAATTTGGATCACGGGGTTTGCTATCGCCTGCGCGCTGACAAGCTTCATGGTTTGCTGGCGCATCTGATTGCTCACTTTAGCAAAACGCGCCGTCTCAACATGCTGGCCGCCAAAGCTCAGTACCACCTTGTGCCCCTTTAGCATCTGCTCAGCAGAGCTTGTCACAGAGCCCATCGCCTCTTGCATATTGCTAGAAATTCGGCGAAACAGTTTAGAAACAAAGCTTATCGCCCATGCCACAATCGGCGCAATCAGCAGCAAAATCGCTGAAAGTTGCCAGCTGTTGTAAAACATCAATACCATCAGCCCTAAAATCGAGGCGCCTTCTCGCACTAAATTCACAAGAGCTGCGCTAGTTGC
>JBOFXO010000288.1:0-1293 GCA_051654185.1 Vibrionaceae bacterium
ATGCCCCTGCCGCAGCTGGTGTTAGGATTGGCATTTAGCTGTGCGATCCTCATTGCTTATGCCGCGCAAACTGGCGGCTTATCGCCTGAAGTTTGGCTACTTTTTATGGCCAATTCAGTGTGGACGATTGCTTATGATACGATGTATGCAATGGTTGATAGAGAAGATGATCGCAAGATTGGCATCCGATCTTCTGCGCTGCTTTTTGGCCGTTACGACAAGATTATGATCGGTCTATTACAGCTTGCTACGATTTTACTTTTGCTTGGCGTGGGTTTTTTAGCAAATTTAGCGCAGCCTTTTTATTGGGCACTGTTTATTGCTAGCGCGCTGTTTGTCTATCAGCAGTGGCTGCTGCGCGATCGGTTTGAGCCAAACTGTTTTCAGGCATTTTTAAATAATAATTGGGTCGGAATGGTTGTTTTTGCTGGAATTGTTGCAGCGCTGTGGCTAGATCAGCGCTATTTAGGATGAGATCTTACGGTTTTGCGAGGCAGCTTAGGTCACAATTTGGGGCAATGAGCCCTAAGCTGCTTTGTTTTATTATGCCTGCTGCGATGCTGGCACAGATAAAAGGCTCTCTTCTTCTAAGCTGCTCTTTTCTTCTTGTGAAATAGAAACTTGTGAAATAGAGGCGGCTTGCTGCGGTATGCTTGGCTGAGTAAATTGTTGGCTCAGCGCGAGCAGCTGATTTTGTAACTGCACAATGTGCTCGGTGTGGCATACACCCGTCTCACTGATAGCGCCTTGCTGCTGCAGTGCGTGAAGCGTCAAAGCCATCGACTCTGGATCGTAGAGATCGGTGGCGAAATCGCGGCTATTTTGTAAAGCCGCGCTCTCTTTTTGCAGCATGTTGCTTAATTTTTGCGCGGTCAGTGGCGAGGCGATTTCTGCATTGCTATGCGTAAGTCGCGCGAGCACGGTTGTGTAGCGCTGTAAAAACTCGCGGATCGGCAGGCTCAAGCCCTGCAACTGCTGCTGCGGGTCGTCTATCGCTATCCAGCGGTCATTTTCACAAAAAATAAGTTCTTTTTGCAGCAGAAGCTGTAAAACTGCGGTGATACGCGCCTCTAATTTTTGTTCATCCAGCGCTAAAAAAAACTCAGCTTTAAACAGCGGGTAGAGGCTTTGAACGTTAGCTAGCAAAGTGGCAAAGGACGTCGCTTTTTGCAGCAAAAGGTGGATGGTCAGTGCCTCAATAATAAATAAGTGGCTGGTATTATTGTAATAATAATGGGAAAGCTGCGCTTGCTGCTGGGTGAGCGAAAAAATCGCGCCATGCTGGCTGTCATG
>JBOFXO010000289.1:0-1997 GCA_051654185.1 Vibrionaceae bacterium
ACCGTGATGGCAATGGTTTTGAAGGTAAGAGCGAGCATCCGGCAAAACGCCCATACCATGGTCTATCAGCGCAGCTTTGGAGCGAAACCGTGCGCACTGATGAGCAGTATGAATTTATGGTGTTCCCGCGTGTGCTAGCAGCGGCAGAGCGTGCTTGGCATAAAGGTGATTGGGAAGTGAACTACAAGCCGAATGTGGTTTATAGTCAAACAACTCAACATGTTAACAAAGCAAAACTTCACGCAGATTGGATGCGCTTTGCTAACTTGCTTGGTCAACGCGAACTGGCAAAAATTGACGTTGCCGGCGTGCAATATCGTGTGCCATTGCCAGGCGCTATCGTCAAAGACAATCTGTTACTGATGAATATCAGCTTGCCAGGCCTGCCACTGCAATACTCGCAAGATGCAGGGCAAACATGGCAGGAGTGGACAGCGCCTATTATGATTGACGCAAGCAAGAAAACGTGGGTGCGTGCGTTAAGCGCTGATAAAAAACGTGCTAGCCGCGTAAGCGAAATCTAACGCTGTTTATGATCCATAAAAAAAGCCCGCGTTTTGCGGGCTTTTTATTGTGCGTAAGTTGAGTTTTTAGCGTTTGCAGAGCATCTTTGCAACTAAGATGTTGCAATAGGAGTGCTGACTAACTGCCAGCCTTCTTTAGAGCAAACCAGCGTGCTGCTGTGCGTATGCCAGTCGCCAAGGACAAAACGCTCGGCATTTTTTCCTTGCAGATCAAATGAATATTGCTTGCCTTCATGCGTGTGGCCATGAATTAAGTGCTGCACTTGATAGCGCTGCATCACCTCTTCAAGCGCTTGTTGATTAACCGCTGCAATTTGTGTCGGCTGCTGATGATTTTTTTCATGGCTGCGCTGGCGAATGGTTGCGCCAATTTTTTGGCGCACCCAAAGTGGCAAATGTTTGAATATCCACTGCAGCTTTGTATTGTGCACTTTTTTGCGGTAATTTTGATAAGCAATATCATCGGTGCACAAGGTATCACCGTGCATGATAAGCGTTGGAATGCCATAAAGATCAACCAAATGGTGATCGGGTAACAGCGTAATTCCTGCCTTTTTAGCAAACTGCTTGCCAATTAAAAAATCGCGATTGCCATGAATAAAAAAGATCTGCACGCCTTGCAGGCTTAGCGCCTGCAGGGCATGAGCAACTTGGTCGTGTAATGGCTGAGGCTCATCATCGCCGACCCAAAATTCAAAAAGATCACCCAAAATGTACAGCGCCTGCGCTTTGCTTGCTTCTTCACGTAAAAAATGCAAAAAATGTGCAGTCACGTTTGGCGAGTTTTGTTTGAGGTGAAGATCGGCGATAAAAAGAGTTGTCATTACATTCACTATAAAAAATAAACAGTTACGCTAATAATAAGCATTAAAAGCGCTTATGCGCTAAGGGTGACGCTTGTGATCACGACTTCTTCAACAGGCACGTCTTGGTGAATGCTGCGATTGCCCGTTTTTACCGCTTTGATTTTGTTGACAACCTCCATGCCTTGCGCCACTTGGCCAAACACGCAGTAACCAAAGCCGTCTCTTGTCTCTGAGCGAAAATCTAAAAAGTTATTGTCGCTAACGTTGATGAAAAACTGGCAGCTTGCAGAGTGCGGATCATTAGTGCGCGCCATAGCGATGGTGCCGGTTTTGTTGCTAAGGCCGTTGCTTGCTTCATTTTTGATAGGGGCGCGCGCATTTTTTTCTTTAAAATCAGCGCTCATGCCGCCGCCTTGGATCATAAAACCATCAATCACGCGGTGAAACAAAGTGTTGTCGTAAAATCCATCACGGCAATATTGTAAGAAGTTTTCAACAGTCACTGGCGCCTTGTCCGCAAAAAGCTCAAGGGTGATATCGCCAAAATTGGTGTGCAGTGTAACCATTATTTTTTCCTTAGAAAGAGAGAATTGGCGCGATTTTATCGTAATCAATGGCGCATTGCACCAAGCAATCTTGCTACGTTAACCCGCTGCAACTTGCCGCT
>JBOFXO010000290.1:0-1317 GCA_051654185.1 Vibrionaceae bacterium
GGCGATATTTTTATTATGCCCGATGGCACTTGGCAGTGGGCTGATGATGAAACGAGCGCGCAGGCGCTGCAAATGCAAGGCGGCAAGCTTTCAGGCCCCTTGACTGGCGATAATGCGCTGCCGACACGCGCACAGGCGCAAGCGTTTGAGCAGCAGATTGTAGAGCAAGAGCCGGCGCTGCTTGCTGTGATCAAAGCAAATCGCATGCAGCATGATCGCCGTGCGCTGCTGTTATTTGCTCAGCAGATGCGCTGGCAATGGCGGCAAACAGAGGCCGATTTGCAATGCGTTTTAGAATTTACGTTGCCAAGCGGCGCCTTTGCTACTGCTGTCGTGCGCGAATTGATCAAGGAGCATAATGATGCACATTCTACTGTGTAATGACGATGGCATATTTGCCGAAGGACTTGCGACGCTAAAGGCGGCGCTTTGCGATCTGGCCAAGATCACGGTGGTGGCGCCCGATCGTAATCGCTCTGGCGCTTCGAATTCTCTCACGCTTGAGCAGCCGCTGCGCATACGTCAAGTGGCAGAAGATCAGTACGCTGTATTAGGCACGCCGACTGATTGTATGCACATGGCGGTCAATTGCGTGCTAGAGCAACGCGCTGATCTTGTGATCTCAGGGATCAACCACGGCGCTAATTTAGGTGATGACGTTTTATATTCAGGTACTGTCGCTGCCGCAACCGAAGGCAGCTTGCTTGGCATGCCAGCGATTGCAGTCTCTTTGTGCGGTTTAAAAAACTTTGCGACCGCAGCGCAAGTTGTGCGTGAGCTTGTGGTCAAGCATCTGCAAAACCCGCTGCCGCAAGGGCGCATTTTAAATGTCAATGTACCAGATTGTGCACCTAGTGAGCTGCGTGGCTGGGAAGTGACACGGCTTGGCGCGCGTCATCGCGCTGAAACCATGATCAAAGAGCAAGATCCCCGCGGCTCGACCATCTACTGGATTGGCCCTGCTGCTGAAAAACAAGACGCTGGCAAGGGGACGGATTTTTATGCGATTGAACACAATTTTGTTTCGTTAACGCCACTGCAAGTGGATCTGACGGCGCACGATACATTAGCGGCGCTAGGCGCTTGGGTCTCTTGCGCCCACGAAACGCAATAAAAGTTTTTTACAGCGGCTTTGTTTAGCGCTGATAACCCAAAAATTAACTGATCAGCGCGCCTTGAGCGCGCTTTTTCTATTTTTGCGCCCGCTTTTTTCGCAAAGGATCAATGTGTTATGTGATCAATAGCGTTTGGTTAAATCATTTATGATCTGTATATTGTGATGCATATGACGCAGCTTTTAGTGCTATAGCGATTGAT
>JBOFXO010000291.1:0-1743 GCA_051654185.1 Vibrionaceae bacterium
CACAATAAGCTGTTTGTGCGCATCGACCATCGTCATATGGGCGTGGGCGGCGACGACTCTTGGACGCCAAGTGTACACAAGGCGTTTCAATTGACAGATCGCAGTTATCGCTATCAGCTGAAATTTAAAGCATAAAAAAACAGGCCCAAGCCTTAGCGCTTGGGCATTTCACTTGCAACTTCATAACAATGGTAAATTTCACGATGCCGTTTTACAAAGGAATAGCATGGTAACTATCAAGGATGTGGCAAAATATGCGGGCGTTTCTATCGCGACTGTGTCACGAGTATTAAACCACTCCTCTAAAGCTAGCCAAGAAGCCATTTTGGTGGTTGAGCGCGCCGTTCAAGCGCTGGGCTATCGTCCGAATGCGGCGGCGCAAGCACTGGTAAGCCAATGCAGCAATGCTGTTGGCGTTGTCGTGGCGGATGTTTCTGATCCCTTTTTTGGCGCATTGGTTAAGGCTTGTGATAAGGTAGCGAGTGCTCACGGTAAGCACCTTTTAATTGGCAACGGTTATCACGATGCGGCTAAAGAGCGGCGCGCTATAGAGTTTTTGATCAACAGCCGCTGTGATGCGCTGGTTGTGCACGCTAAAGCGATGCAAGATGATGAACTCGTCGCTTATGCACGCGAGGTGAAAAGTTTTATTGTGATCAATCGTTATGTCGCGAAGATTGCTGATCGCTGCGTATTTTTAAACAACCAGTTAGGCGCTTTTATCGCAACGCAGCACTTACTTGCAAAAGGGCACCGTCATATTGCTTGTATTAGCTCGACACATGCGATTGAGGATGTGCAAGAGCGCATTTTGGGCTATCAAGGCGCGCTGGCTGAGCAAAATTTGCTTTTGCCAGAAAGTTATATTGTGCATGCTACGCCAGATAGCGCGGGCGGAGAGCTTGCCATGGAAAAGCTGCTGGATGAACATGATGATATCACGGCGATTGTTGCTTATAACGATTACATGGCGGCGGGCGCTTTGTGTGTAGCACAAAAACGTGGCATTTTAGTGCCTGAGCAATTGTCGATTGTGGGGTTTGATGATGGGTTGATTGCGCGCTACCTCTATCCTAAATTAAGCACGGTGCGCTATCCCATTGTTGATATGGCAAAAATGGCAACACAGCTGGCGCTTGATCTTGCCTATGACAAGTTTTCTAATGCAAGCGAGCAGTCGTTTTCTCCTGGATTGATTGAGCGAGATTCGGTTATGGCTGTGCGATAACGGAGAAAAAGTGTGAAACTGCAGCAGTTTAAGTATTTAGTTGCTATCAAAGCGCATAATTTTAATATCTCCGCAGCTTGTGAAGCGCTATTTAGTACGCAGCCTGGCGTGAGCAAGCAGGTCGCGCTGCTTGAGCAAGAGCTTGGGGTGAAAATTTTTAAACGGCGCGGGAAAAGTTTGACCGGCCTGACTGTGATCGGCGAGCAGATTTTAGCGCAGGCTGAGCGCGCGCTTGAGGTTGAACAAACGATAAAAGAGCTGGTGGGCAAGTATCTTGATCCCAATTCTGGCACGCTCAATATTTATACCACTCAGACCATTGCGCGCTACCTTTTGCCGCAAGCGGTGACGCATTTTGTGCGCAAATATCCCAATATTCATTTTCATTTGCACCCAACGCTACCTTTGCAATGCGGCAAGGTGATAAGTAAGGGGCAGTTTGATCTCTCGATTGTGGCGCATGATGTCAGGCAAGATCCCGACTTACTGGCGCTGCCAGCTTATTTGTGGACGCT
>JBOFXO010000292.1:0-1073 GCA_051654185.1 Vibrionaceae bacterium
CGCCAATCTTTCCGCCGGGCAAAGCAAAGGCATTCACTTGATCTGAATCAAACACCACGACTTCCCAGCTATTAATGCCATAGCTGGCGGGCACTTGCGCCGTCACCGCATTGGCAACACAGGTGACGTAAGCATTAAGTTTGCGGTTACTGCTGACTCGCTCTTGTGCTTTCATTTGGGCAAAAGATTGGCTGCCTAATTGATCCATCTCTTGTGCAGAATACAGCAGCATTTGGCTACGCCCTGTTGGCGATTGGGCACAGCCCACCATTAATGCGCTACACAAAGCCACTAAACCAAATTTTGCTAATGACATAACCATCATCACTCTCTTTATATTGCGTTCCCTTATTGTCAGCAATAGATCTGCGCTGCGCAAGATTTAGCAAACAAGCTGCGTCTAAATTTAACCCATCTATCCATGTCATTTGGCAATAAAAAACGGGCTCCCAAGAGCCCGTTGTTAATTCATTACCGTTGGTTACCGGCTTACTTGATGCCCAATTTGGCTAAATCTGCATTGATAACTTTGGCTGGAACCGGTACGTAGCCATCTTTTGCCACGATGGTTTGGCCTGTTTTAGACAGCATCATCTTCACAAACTCTTGCTCCATAGGGGACAGCGGCTTGTTTGGATGCTTGTTTACGTAAACATATAAGAAACGAGAGAGCGGATACTTACCGGTGATAGCGTTATCTGCGGTTGCCTCAATAAAAGTTGTGCCATCTTTTGACAGTGGAACCGCACGCACCCCTGAGGTCACATAACCAATACCAGAATAACCGATACCATTTAATGAGGCCGAAATTGACTGCACCACAGAAGCAGAGCCTGGTTGCTCGTTTACGCCGCTCTTAAAGTCACCATTACACAACGCGTTTTCTTTGAAATAGCCGTAAGTGCCAGATACTGAATTGCGGCCAAACAACTGCAGATCTTTACTAGACCAGTTGCCATCTAAGCCCAGATCTGACCATTTGGTTGCCGCTTTGCTAGCACCGCATTTAAGCGTACTTGAGAACACAGCGTCCACCTGCTGCATGGTCAAGCCTTTGATGGGGTTATCTTTGT
>JBOFXO010000293.1:0-1407 GCA_051654185.1 Vibrionaceae bacterium
TGTTAGCCATGAAGATATGCTCAAAATAAACCAGCACCGGCGTGAGCAGCATAAATTTGATGTGTTTGATTACAACAAGATCCGAGAATGCGCAGATACGGCTTTAGACGGGCTGTTGCAAAAGTGCCAAGCAATGAAATTGCCGGGCGCTGAGCTTGGGATCGCGATCAACGATAATGGCAATATGGTTTCGATTGATTTGTGCTGGCCAAGAAGAAAAGTTGCTGTGCTGATCAACATGGCAAATGCTAACGCGTTGCGCGCTCATGGCTGGAATGTATTTGCAGCATTTGACGCATTAAGTAATTTTGAGGGTTTTCAAGCAAAAGTAAGATAGTCGTGCTTTGAGCTTGATATTTTTAGCGTTTGCTCATCGAAATTATCGATGGCTTTAATAGAAAATAACCGCACTGAAAAGAAAGCGGGCTGCAGTAAGCTAAGGAGGCCTAAGCCAGCACGGTTTAGGCCTTTTAACTGTCGAGGTGCAATATGAAAAAAAGATTGCAGTTTTGCGTGTTGATGTTACTTGCGGGTACCGCTCATGCTAAAAAAGATACCACAGTGACCATGCAGGATCTAAACAGTGGCAAAAGAGTGGGAGTTGTTACCATTTCTCAAACTGAGTATGGCATGGTGTTTACGCCAAAATTAAGAGGCGTTTCTCCTGGCCTGCATGGTTTTCATGTACATACTAACCCTTCTTGTGGTCCTCTGATGAACGGTGGTAAAAAGATAGTCGGCGGCGCGGCGGGTGGGCACTATGATCCTCAGCAAACCGGCAAGCATGGCTACCCATGGACCAATGATAACCATTTAGGCGATCTTCCTGCCCTGTATGTTGATCACAGTGGGCGCGCTACTTATCCCGTGTTAGCGCCGCGCTTAAAACCTGTGGATGTGAAAGGCCGCTCGCTGATGATCCATGTAGGTAGTGATAACCATTCTGATCATCCAAGCCCGCTAGGTGGTGGCGGTGATCGCATTATTTGCGGTGTGATCAAATAAGAAAGTGTAAAAGATCAAGCAAGGTGTGAGGCGGGATCGCGAGTCGATCGTGCCTTGCGCAGTTTGATCTGCGTAAAGGATCGGCAATCGAGGCGTTATTAACAGATCTTGTGCTTTTAGTCGATCATCATTTATTTAATGTTATCACGCTGATCTTTATCTAATTTTTACCGTGCCCTTTTGAAAAACAAGTCCTTGCAAAATAGGGCGGCTTTTTTATCCGGTTGACTATCACAAAAAACTTACCGTGTTTATCTGCTGGTAAGGCGTTGTTGCCTAAATAAATGAACCTTAAGCCTTTGATGCAATCAGATCCTGTGGATACTAAACAGGAACCGTCATCAAATGGGCAAATCTAAGCATCGCATCACCAATTGGCCGCAGTATAACAAAGCGCTGACA
>JBOFXO010000294.1:0-4243 GCA_051654185.1 Vibrionaceae bacterium
TGCTAGAAATAGTGCGCCAATATCCTAAGCTACGGGGAGTGCTGCATGGTTTTTCTGGTAGCAAAGAACTTGGGCTTGCCTACATCAAGCAAGGTTTTTTGCTTGGGATCGGCGGTACCATCACTTACCCTCGCGCCAATAAAACACGCAATGCAGTAAAAGAGCTACCATTGCAATCACTTGTGCTTGAAACCGATGCGCCTTACATGCCTATTTTTGGCCAGCAAGGGGCAGCAAACTCGCCCATTTTTTTACCTAAAATAGCCAGCGAGCTAGCGCAATTAAAAAATATGCCTGTTTTACAAGTGATAACAGCGACTGATGAAAACACACAGCGCTTATTTACAAAGATGGCCGTTTAAATTTACAACCATCCAACGCCATTTTTAATGTCTTAAAAAAGCATAAGGTGATACTTTTGACGCACATCTGCTTTCTAACTCCTTATTTATTCAAATAATCAAATGTAAATCTTGCGAATACGCCCCATCACTGCCATTTTTGAAAAAGATTTTGTGCATTTCGATAAAAAAAGGTGGCTTATGCGAAGCTTGAATGGGCGCTTTTTAAACATTCTCACCCACTTTGCTCGCTTGTTTATTGTACTTTTTACAGTCAATGCGCAGGCGTTCGACTACAGCTCCTTTGATGAGATCAATAAAGAGATCGAAAAAACAGGAAACACCTTTTCATTGCCTGTTGATGAAATGGAGGGCTGGCTTAAGCCATGGAAAGGTGATTTTGACGAAATTTTAAAGCGGCGTGTTATTCGCGTGCTGACCACTAACAGCAAAACATTTTATTTTGTTGATAAAGGTGTGCAGCGGGGCATCACTTACGATTCATTCATGGAATTTGAACGCTCACTGAATGCTTCGCTTCTTAAGCAAAAAAAACTTAAACAAAAACACCTCACAATCCGTGTTATTTTCATCCCTGTTGCCCGTGACGAGCTATTACAAGCCCTTATCGATGGCAGGGGCGATGTTGCTGCTGCTAATTTAACCATCACGCCTGAGCGCGAAAAACTGGTCGATTTCACCACTCCTTTGCAAAGCAATGTTGCAGAGTGGGTAATAGCTTCTCCGCAAGCACCTAAACTTAACTCTGTCTATGATCTCAGCGGCAAGGAAGTTTTTGTGCGCGTCTCATCGAGTTATTACCAAAGCCTTGTGCAACTTAATAAAAAATTAGCCGCACAAAATTTACCACCGGTAATATTAAAAGAAGCGCCAGAAGTATTAGAAGATGAAGATCTTATTGAAATGGTGAATGTCAACTTAGCTTCTTATATTATTATGGACAGCCATAAAGCCGAATTTTGGATGAAAATATTTCCTAAAACTAAGGTTTATAGCAATTTTCATTTAAGTGAAAACCAAAGCATTGCATGGGCTGTAAGAAAAGGCAGTCCTTTATTAATGAAGCGCCTTAACGAATACGTCAAAAATAATGGAAAAGGAAGTAAGACAGGAAACATTATTTTAAGAAAATATTTATCTAACGTGCAATATATTTCTAACCCTGATAATGAAGTTATAAGAAAACGCTTTGTAGATACGGTTCAATATTTTCAGCGCTACGGAAGTAAATATGATGTCGATTGGCTACTCATGATAGCGCAAGGTTATCAAGAATCTAAACTCAACCAAGCAAAAAGAAGCCGCGCGGGAGCTGTTGGCGTAATGCAAATTATGCCTGCTACAGGAAAAGATATGGATGTGGGAGATATTAAAAAAATAGAGCCTAATATTCATGCTGGAATTAAATACGTGCGCTGGATGATCACTCATTATTATAAAGATCAACCAATGACAGATATTGATAAAGCACTGTTCGCATTTGCCTCCTATAATGCTGGCCCTGCAAAAATAAGCCGGTTAAGAAACATCGCTAAAAATCGTGGGTACAATCCAAATGTTTGGTTTGGAAATGTAGAATATATAGCTGCAGAAAAAATAGGCGCAGAAACTGTAACCTACGTGAATAACATTTATAAATATTATGTTGCTTATAAACTTATTTCAGCGCATATGGAAAAGAAAAATAAAACCAAGGATGATTTAAAAGAGCAAATTGAACCACCAAAAAAAATAAAAGTAAAAAAATAAATTTGCTTGCCGCTGATCCAGCGGCATTACTTTGCGCAACGAATACGCGCATTACGCATCGCTATCAAGGATTGCTTGATATTTTGCTTTTAGCACATCAAAAGACTCAGGCGTGAAATCATTCAGGTATAAAGGGTCATCCATTAAATAATCAAAGACGTCTTTTGCGCAGATTTTACCATCTAAAGCCTGCGCGCCTATAAAGGCGTCTTGATTTATAACCCACTCATAACAGGCAACGGCATCTTGGTGGTTTAGTGGATTGCTATCTGCAAATTTGCTGCAATAAAGGCCGACGTTATCCACTTTACTTCTTGTTGCATCAACCGCTTTTTCTATCGGGATGTTTTCTTCAGGCCCAAAGAGAAGTCGTGATGCACGAGCCTCAACACAAGGGTACTCTCCAGCAAAATCACTGATAAGATTTTCTGCATTCGCCTCCCGACCAGCAAGATGTTCGAACATGGCAGGAATAGCCCAGCGTAAATTACTGATCAAACATTCGTTATCAAGGTGAATTGCGACATTAAAGTGCCGATTCACTCGCGTTTGCCTAAGCGCAACATCTTCGCTAGAAGATAGAAACGCTAAAAACTGCTGCCAGTTTTGGTAAATGCGCTGAAACATTTCTATTGCGTCACGCGCAAGCGTAAGCTGTTGAGGCGAACAAGAACTTTCCGCATTTGTTTCTTGCGCAGCAACAAATGCCAAACTACGTTGCAAATAACCTAAAAAGTTACTCACGCCGTGCTCAAGCTGCTCTACAGATACCGCTTCTTCGACAGCTTCAGGGGATAATGTGCGCGATGGTGGTAGATCAGCAGCTGCGCGACTGATCTCACTGTATGCCTCCATAAAGAGCTTGAGTAAAGCCAATATGTTTCTCTTTAACATAAGCCGCGTCTGCGGATGATTTTCCTGCACACTGGCATTTGTACTTATGGCTTGCCTAGATTGACCAAAAAAAGCCAGCAGATCATACAAATCATTACTAAAAATAAGCTCTTGCAAGTTCATTCTTTGTGCAGGAAAAGTTACATTGTGCTGAATATTTTGCTGCAAAATGGCCTCTAGCTGCTCACGTAATAGCTCCCCGTGCCTGTTATTGAGCGCCGCCGCGTAGCCACGCAAGCTTGCAACCACAAGCTGTAAAGTCTTTCTTTGTGGCCACTGCTGCGGATCTTCTGGCTGCAAAAAGGCGCACACAGCCACATCATCTGCAAAAGAGCAAGTTTGAAACTGCGCATTTACCATCGTCTGCAGGTGGTGAAACCAAGATAACGTTTGCGGGCTTGTTAAAGTCAAATGCAATTGCCCTTCTGTGCCTAATTGGCCGCTCACAAGACGCAGCGCCTGCTCAGCAGTTTGCCGCTGCAAAGCCGATACCGGCTGTGGCGCAAAAGAAGACCTTTGCTGCAGCTCACAAGATCGTGAATAAACGTTGTTATACGCAGCAGCGGCATGAAATGAGGCTACAGATGCTTGCTCAGCCGTTTGCGCCGCGCCTTCTACTGCTGACGGCAAGCCTGCGGCTTGGTAAGATCGAAAATCACGCAGCTGCGCTAAGATCTGCTGCCTAAGCGTTATATATGGCTGAGAGTTTGCAGATGGCGAAGACTCGCTGCTCGCTAAAAGCTGATCTTGCAAATCGGCTAGGCGATCCATCCTATTGGTTGTCGGCTCTGCTGAGGGCATATTGCGCAGACGCACAAATAAATCGGTTAGTGAACTTGCGCTAACCCCTTGATATATGCCTGCTCGCAGCGAACGAAGCTGATCAAGGCTTAGCGGTATAACCGTCGACGGTAAAGGAAGATCACCACTCATCACAGCGCCCATCTGTAAAATAGTC
The DNA here is from genome assembly GCA_051654185.1 of Vibrionaceae bacterium. Lineage (GTDB taxonomy): Bacteria > Pseudomonadota > Gammaproteobacteria > Enterobacterales > Vibrionaceae > Enterovibrio. Next base: position 3,964 of record JBOFXO010000294.1, read on the forward strand.
AAAGTAGACTACTGCAGATATGGCGATTTTTATAGTGAAAAATAAGTTTTAGCCGTGACGATGCTAATAAAAAAAGCGCAGTTCAAAGACTGCACTTTTTTATACTGTTACACACTAATAACAGATCAATACACGGCAGAGGCCGCAGCTTGCTCAGGTTGCACGCTTTTTTCTTGCTGTACACCTTCAGCGCCATGCATCCAGTACACTAAGCGGTTAGCAAACAGAAGCAAAATAACGGCGCTGACAACAGCTGCGAGCGCAATACCACCAAAAACAG
>JBOFXO010000295.1:0-1778 GCA_051654185.1 Vibrionaceae bacterium
TGAGTCTGTTGAGTCTGTTGAGTCTGTTGAGTCTGTTGAGTCTGTTGAGTCTGTTGAGTCTGTTGAGTCTGTTGAGTCTGTTGAGTCTGTTGAGTCTGTTGAGCCCATTGGCGATTCTTGGGTGCCAATGCCGCAAGAGCCGCTGCAAGCCCAGCTAAATGATGAGGTTAAGCTGTCTAACGAGGTGCTGCCAGCAGTGTTACTGGCGCAAGATTTAGCCCAAGAGGAGTCTCTTGCCTTTGCGCCAGCGGAGCAGGAAGCGGTTCAAGATCAGCCCATTGAAAATGTAGAAAAAGTTGCTGAGGAAGCTCAAGAGCAAGCGCTTCAGGTCGTCGATGAGGGATTGCAAGAAGATCCTGCGCCGACTACTGGTACTAGTAGCAGCTTGCCGCCGGCGTCTGAAGATAAATTCGCTTTTGCGTTTTCCCTTTCTAAGCCTCGAGCAGCTCGCAGTAAAATGGCTGCCACTTTTTCTCAAAGCACGTCATCTGAACAATCAGAGCTATCATCGCACAAGCAGCATGATGAACAAGAGGCGCAAGCCTATGAGCCTGCCGCTGAAGTGTTTACGCCAGCTGAGCAAGTTAGTGCACTTGCTCAGCCAAGTGGCTTTATTGAACAGGCAGAGCAAAATGAGCAAGCAGAGCCGGCACTAGAGGTGCACCTTGCTGAGCCCGCTCAAGAAATCGTTGAGCCTAAAGAAGCGCCTCCTAGTGAACAGATAACTTTTTCTGAAAAAATTGCTGAGCTAAACAACACATTAGAAGTTTTTGCACCAGATGATGCAACTAGCAGCGCTCAAACCGATTTTGCACCCGAGCAGGCAGCTTCTGCGCCGAGCAATGCTCAAACTGCTTATGCGCTAAGCAATGAGCCCCCTGCGCCACGCGCTAAAACGGCATTTTCGGCATCGCTGATCCCGCGTAAAAGATTTGTCACGCTCAGCGCCAAAGAGAAGCATAAGTTGCAAAATGAGGTAAAAAAAGAGGAGCCAGCCGTTATGTCGCAGGTCGTTAAGCAAGACCGCGAGCTTGCCGCGGTAACAGAACTTGCCACTGAACAAGGGAGCCTGCCTGAGCCTAATGGTCATTTTGCGCTTGATGCTGAGCTTAATGCTTTAGCTTTATTGCCACCAAAAACCTTTGAACAGCCGTTTGAGCCGGTTGCACAAACGCACGTAGAGCCCAGTGGTGAGGCCGTGTTAAAAGTAACTAAATTGCCCAAAGAGGTTCTCACTAAAGATAAGCTTGGGCAAAATATAGCACTTTACCGTGTTGCTGGCTTTTCTCCGCTGCAAGATGTTTTGGATCTGACGCTGTTTAACATTTTGATCAAAGAAGAGTTAACGCAGCATGTTTTGCTTTGTGACGATCAGCATGGTGTAGCGAATTTACTGATCTGCTCAGAAGGTAACGGTTTGATTGATAAACAAGTTATTTTAGAAGATTGGAGCCTTGCTGATCTCGCTAGCGAGCTTCGCGTTGCAAGTAGCGTGCATGCACAACATGCACAAGATGAGACGCAGCTTAGTCAGCTACTGGTCAATAAAATGGTTCTCTCGTCCACGTTAATTTTTAGCTAGCGTTGATTGCTAATAAAAAGCAACGAGTTGGCTAAGGCTCGTTGCTTTTTTATTAGCAGCGCTGTTTTACTTAGTTGCTAAACATGGCTGAAATTGATTCTTCGTTGCTGATGCGGCGAATAGCTTCAGCAAGCATGCCAGAAAGGCTTAGCTGGGTCACTCTGCCTGTGGCGAGCATTCTTTCATTTAAAGGAAT
>JBOFXO010000296.1:0-3893 GCA_051654185.1 Vibrionaceae bacterium
CGATAACAACGCACCTTGAGCAGATCTACCAATCGGTTTATGTGCGTTATAAGAAAAAAGAGATCCCCGTTTTAATGTACCACCGCTTTTTTAAGGACAAGGCGCACAGGGGCAATCACAGCCCAAGTCTAGACATCGCCATGTTCGAAAAGCACCTTAAGCTTTTAAAGTTGTTAAATTTTGAAACGCTAACCTTTGCTGATCTAGCGCAAAACGGCCTTATTTCGCGCCTAGCACCTCACAAGCGCTATTGCATGATCACAGTCGATGATGGCTTTAAAGACAACTACCATCTCATGCTACCGCTGCTGCAAAAATACAATTTTAAAGCCGTTGTCTATTGCGTGACAGGTACCGATCACAATGCTTGGGATGTGCTACATCCAACTAATCCTGAGCAAGCCTTTAGCTTAATGAGCGAGGCTGAAATAAAAGCCATGGCCGACTCGAATTTTATCGAAATTGGTGGCCATACTCTGCATCACCCGCATTTAGACACGCTCAGCTACGAGCAGCAGCTGCATGAAATTGTTGAAAATAAACGCCAGCTGGAAAAAATCAGCGGCCAAAAAGTTCTCTCGTTCGCTTATCCCTACGGCGACTGGAATGACGATAGCGTTGCTATTGCTAAAGAACATTTTGCATTTGCCGTAGCGACTAACAGCGGGCCGCTTGCGCTACACGAAGCGCCGCACCTCATCCGCCGCATCGGTATTTATCCAGGCACTGACACGCTAGCGCTAGCGCGCAAGATAACCGGCGGCTATCTGTTTCGCAAAAATCGACCAAAGCGCAAACTGCGCACGCAATTAATGTTAAAACTTCGTAATTGCTGCAAAATCGATCCTGATAACAGATTAACGATTGGTAAAAAGACGCGTATTCGCCACTGCACCATCAACATTCGTGGCCAAAATAACCAACTTATTATTGAAGAGGGTGCCAATTTACGGCGCGTTCATTTAGAAATTGAAGGCGATGGCTGCACAATTAGGATCGGCAAACACAGCGTTATCGGTGAGAACTGTTACCTGTCAGCCAAAGAGAGCGGCGTCACGCTCAGTATTGGCCAAAACTGTATGTTTTCGCGCAACATCAAGATCATGACCAGCGACGGCCATAGCATTGTCGACAAAAACAGCTTGCAACGGATAAATCCGGCAAAAGACGTCACCATTGGCGATAACGTGTGGCTTGCAGACAATGTGGTGGTCCTTAAAGGCAGCCAAGTGGGTGACGCAAGCGTCATTGGCATTAATTCGGTTGTGACGCAAAGCATTGCGCCACACTGCATTGCAAGCGGCTCGCCGGCAACAGTGAAAAAAACCGATATCATCTGGCAGCCATAGCTGCCTTAACTTTTAACATCGTGTGGGTAGCATGAAAATATTGATCATTGGCCCCTCTTGGGTCGGCGATATGGTGATGTCGCAAAGCCTTTATCAGCAGCTAAAACAGCAAAACGCAGACGCGCAAATTGATGTGCTCGCGCCAAGCTGGTGCTTGCCTATTCTTGCGCGCATGCCGCAAGTCAATCGTGCGATTGCCATGCCGGTTGGCCATGGTAAGCTTGCACTAAAAGAGCGCTGGCAGATAGCCCAGAAACTTAAAAATGAGCAATATCAACGCGCCTACGTGCTACCTAATTCGGCAAAATCAGCGCTGATCCCGCTTTTAGCACGCATTCCAATGCGCTGCGGCTGGAAAGGTGAAATGCGCTACGGGCTGCTTAATGATCTGCGCACCAATAAAGAGCAATTTGCCTATATGGTTGAACGCTACGTAGCGCTTGCTTTTAGCAAAGAGTCCATGCTGCAAAACAGCCAGCTTACGACAATTTCTACGCCCGCATTGACAATCGACCACGAAAACCAGCGCCAATCTTTAGCAAAATTTGCCATCGACGCAGCAAAGCCCATCGTAGGACTTTGCCCCGGCGCAGAGTTTGGTCCAGCTAAGCGCTGGCCAGAAGCGCATTACGCGCAAGTGGCGCGTGAGCTTATCGCTCAAGGCAATCAAGTTTTACTTTTTGGCAGCAGTAATGACGCACAAACCACCGGCAGCATTTGCGCTCAGCTAGAAAACAGCAGCCAGCTTTTTGATCTAGCAGGAAAAACATCCCTCAATGACGCCGTTGATCTGCTAGCTGCTTGCCACACTGTTTTTAGTAATGATTCAGGGTTGATGCATGTTGCAGCTGCGGTAGGCTGTAATATTGTTGCTATTTATGGCTCAACCTCGCCGCACTACACGCCGCCGCTTACTCAAAAAGTGCGCATTGTCCATACCGATATCGCTTGTCGCCCATGCTTTAAGCGCGAATGCCCGTTTTCGCACACCCACTGTTTAACTCAATTAACGCCAGACGTCGTGCTGCATAACTACAACCTGTTGAGCAATGAATCAAAAAATGAAACTGCGTAGACTACAAATTTCCGCTCCTTTTGCCTGCTTTGAAAAAGGCGCCTACCTTTCTTGCAAAGCAAGAGAGTATTTGAGCCGCCAATTTGACCCGCAAAAAATAAAGAAAATTGCGGTGCTCCGCCATGCCGCTCTGGGCGATCAAGTCATCACTCGCCCATTTTTAGTGGAAGCGCGGCGCTTTTTTCCTAATGCGACCATCACGCTTGTCAGCGTTTCTAACTATCAGTACGGCACGCCCGCTGATCTTGTCGACAAAGTACTGGTGATGCATGGCAGTGATAAAAAAGAGCTCTCGCTTAAAGAAAAACTTAGCAATATCAAGCAAGCTGGTGAGCAAGAAATCATTTTTGATCTGGCGGGAACAAGCCGCTCCTACTGGTTTACCGCGCTCACCCGCGCTAAATTAAAGTTTGGTTTTCCTTATAAAAGCTGGCTGCGCGGCCCCCTTTATAACGCCTGCGTGTTTCGCTCTGATTTTCAGCCAGAAGTCGAAGTGATGCTCGATATGCTGCGCTTTCTCGGTCACACACCAAAAGATCGCCTTGATTTTGCCTTTCCCGACCATGCGCAACTAAAGCAAAGCCAAAAGCCGTATATCCTCTACTTTAATGGTGCTTCACAGCCACGCAAAGTGCTCACTCATGAGCAAATACAGCAATTGTTAGAGGAAGCTATCGTCAAGTTTCCTCATTTTGAGCACATTTTTTTAGAAGGCACCGTGCAAAGTGAAAAGGGCGATTTTTTGCAATCATTGACTACGCACAAAAACTTTTCCATTCAGCCATGCATGCCGCTTGAGCAGTTAATCGAACGCTGCGCTAGCGCAACTTTAGTTGTTTCACCCGACACAGGCGTGCGCAACGTAGCCATTGCAACGCACACGCCAACGATTGGGATTTTTTTTGCAACCGTGCCATTTCGCTACACACCGCGCTATGAGCTTATCCATCACATCGTGATGAATGCTGACGCAAGTGTCCCTTCTACAGCACAAATATTGACAAGCATGGAGCAGGCACTTAGACCACAAGCTCAGCCTTCACCCATCATCAGCTAAAGGATTTTGTGATGAAACCTGCGACACCCACTATTTCTATTATCTGCCCGTGCTTTAACGAGCAAGAAGTTGTTGAACATTTCACACAAAAAATCAGCGCTATTTTGCATTCAACTGGACTGAGCTTTGAATTGATTTTTATCAATGATGGCAGCAGTGATGGTACGCTCGAGCGGCTTTACGAGCTAGTGGCGCACAACAGCTACATCCGAGTGCTTAATTTATCACGCAATTTTGGCAAAGAAGCCGCGCTCACCGCAGGGCTTGACCATGCACTTGGCGAAGTTGTGATCCCTATTGACGCCGATCTGCAAGACCCTCCTGAGCTTATCACGCAATTTCTTGAAAAATGGCAACAAGGCTACGATGTGGTGCTAGCAAAACGCGTGGATCGCAGCCAAGATTCATGGGC
>JBOFXO010000297.1:0-5315 GCA_051654185.1 Vibrionaceae bacterium
AGCGCGTAGGCAAGCGCTTTACCGGTTGCGTTAGAGATCAGCACACCGTTTTGGCGCTGACCAATTTCGCCGGCTTTCATTGGACCATAGGCGTCAAACGTATGGTATAGCAGCCCTGAGCCTGAAGTGAGCGTCATAAACTCAGTTTGAAAACCGATAAGTCCACGTGATGGCATGGTGAAGTTTAAACGTACGCGCCCTTTACCATCTGGTGACATGTCAGTCAGCTCACCTTTACGCAGGCCGATTTTCTCCATCACGCCGCCTTGGTGCACTTCTTCAACGTCGATGGTGACGTTTTCAAAAGGCTCTTGCTTAACGCCGTTGATTTCTTTGATGATAACTTCAGGACGAGATACTGCAAGCTCAAAGCCTTCGCGGCGCATATTTTCAATCAAGATAGAAAGATGCAGCTCACCACGACCAGAAACCCTAAATTTATCAGGATCATCAGTCTCTTCAACGCGTAGCGCTACGTTGTGCACAAGCTCTTTTTGCAGGCGCTCTAGAATGTTACGAGATGTGACGTATTTGCCTTCTTTGCCGGCAAATGGTGACGTATTGACTTGGAAGGTCATGGTCACCGTCGGCTCATCAACGCTGAGCGCTGGCAATGGATCAGGCTGGTTGAAGTCACAAATGGTGTCAGAAATTTTCAGCTCGCCAAGTCCTGTTACGGCAACAATGTCACCGGCAGAAGCGCTGGCAACGTCGTGGCGCTCAAGGCCTAAATAGCCAAGTACTGAGCCGATCTTACCGTTACGCGTTTTGCCATCTGCGCCAACAATGGTCACTTGTTGGTTTGGACGAACGCTGCCGCGTGTCACACGACCAACGCCGATAACACCCACGTAAGAGTTATGATCTAGCTGAGAAATTTGCATTTGCAGCGAACCGCTGGTATCAACCATTGGCGGTGAAACTTTATCTACGATTGCTTGGAACAGCGGCTGCATGTCTTGCCCAACAGCGCCTTCTTCAAGCGTTGCCCAGCCGTTTAAGGCGCTGGCATAAACAACTTGGAAATCGAGCTGCTCGTCAGTTGCGCCAAGGTTGTCAAACAGATCAAAAACTTGGTCCATAACCCAATCAGGGCGTGCGCCTGGGCGGTCAATTTTATTGATAACCAAAATTGGTTTTAGACCATGTGCAAACGCTTTTTGCGTTACAAAACGTGTTTGCGGCATAGGGCCGTCTACGGCATCGACAATCAACAGAACGCTGTCAACCATTGACATGATGCGCTCAACTTCACCACCGAAATCGGCGTGTCCGGGAGTATCTACGATGTTGATCCGATAGTCATTCCAGTTAATGGCGGTATTTTTCGCCAAAATGGTAATTCCGCGCTCTTTTTCGATGTCATTAGAATCCATGACGCGTTCTTCGAGCTCGCCGCGTGATGCTAATGTGCCAGATTGTTGCAGCAATTTATCAACCAACGTGGTTTTGCCGTGGTCAACGTGCGCGATGATCGCAATATTTCTTAATTTATCTATGGGTAATGTAGACATGGGGTCTCTATTTTCACTCAAAAAAGGCGAGGGCAAGCGCATTCACAAAATTTTGCGCTTATCATCACAGATCCAAAAAACGGTCATAATTTAACAGATTTTTGCTTAAAACCTAGCAATTATCTGCATGCGGCTAAGTTAATTCGCAGTGACTTGCTTTGTTGCAGCTAGCAAATACTTGACGCAATAAACGTTTTAGGTCACAAAAATAGTACACATCGGCGCTCAGTTCGGGCAAACTGAAAAACGTTTAGCAAAATGCACGTTAGCGTAAGTTAATCGTTTGCATGGCCAAAAAATTGTTATCTGCACTACTTTTTAAGTAAGTTTGCACAAAGAGACCGTACTGTTTGCAAAGTGGTTGGTTTTATTAGGAAATTTAACAAAGAACCGTTTAGGAGAGTGGCACAATGTCCGTAGATGAGATCTTGGCATTCATTAAAGAACATGACGTCAAATTTGTTGATCTGCGTTTTACCGATCTAAAAGGAAAAGAGCAGCACATTAGTATTCCTGCTCATCAAATTGATGAAGATTTTTTTGAAGATGGCAAAATGTTTGATGGCTCATCGATGGCGGGCTGGAAAGGGATCAACGAGTCTGACATGCTGCTCATGCCAGAGCTTAGCACAGCGGTGCTAGATCCTTTTACCGAGCACCCAACGCTCAATTTGCGCTGCGACATTTTTGAGCCGACCACCTTGCAAGGCTATGATCGCGACCCGCGCTCGATTGCTAAGCGCGCCGAGCAGTACTTGCAAAGCAGCGGTCTTGCTGACACTGTGCTCGTCGGTCCAGAGCCAGAGTTTTTCTTATTTGATGACGTGCGTTTTTCAACCAGCATGGCTGAGTCATTTTTTAAAATTGATGACATTGAAGCGGCGTGGAATAGCGGCGCGAAGCTTGAAAGCGGCAACAAAGGGCATCGCCCAACCGTAAAGGGCGGCTATTTTCCGGTAGCGCCGGTGGATTCGTCGCAAGATCTACGCTCAGCGATGTGCCTTGTGATGGAAGAGATGGGACTTGTGGTTGAGGCGCATCACCATGAAGTTGCTACAGCCGGGCAAAACGAAATCGCCACTCGTTTTAACACGCTGACCGCTAAAGCGGATGAAGTGCAAATTTACAAATATGTCGTGCACAATATGGCGCACGCCTATGGTAAAACGGCGACCTTCATGCCTAAGCCGCTAGTGGGTGATAATGGCTCTGGCATGCATGTGCATATTTCGCTGGCTAAAGCTGGTGCGAACCTTTTTGCTGGCGATCAGTATGGCGGTTTATCGCAGCTTGCGCTGCACTTTATCGGTGGGGTGATCCAGCACGCGCGCGCCATCAATGCGCTTGCAAACCCTACCACGAACTCATACAAACGGCTGGTGCCAGGATTTGAAGCGCCGGTGATGCTTGCCTATTCTGCGCGTAACCGCTCAGCTTCCATTCGTATTCCTGTGGTTGCAAATCCAAAAGCGCGCCGCATTGAAGTGCGTTTTCCTGATCCTGCTTGTAACCCTTATCTTTGTTTTGCCGCGCTTTTGATGGCAGGACTTGATGGGATCAAAAACAAGATAAATCCAGGCGATGCGATGGATAAGAATCTGTATGACTTGCCCGCAGAAGAAGCGTCAAACATTCCAACAGTTGCCGAATCGCTTGAGATGGCGCTGCAGTGCCTTGACAGCGATCGGGCATTTTTGACTGCAGGCGGCGTTTTTTCTAATGATTTTATCGATGCGTACATTGAGATCAAAAAAGCCGAAGTGAGAAAAGTTAACATGGCGGTGCATCCGCTTGAGTTTGAACTTTACTATTCGGTATAAGGGATTTTGCGTTTTCTTGTCTATCTCTCTCCAAATTTAAGCTCGTTTAACCGCGAGCTTTTTACTCTGTGCTTATATTTTTTGCGTATATGCAAGAAAAAAGCTTGTAAAACCGAAGGGATAAGGAGATCTGATGCGCGTGAGTTTATTAGCGATGCTGCTGATGTTTAGTTGCAGCATGCATGCACAAGAATATTATGAATGGCGTGATGCCAATGGCACTCTCCATTTTAGTGATACGCCGCCTGAGCGCAGTTACACAACCCATATGCTTGCTACGCCAGAGTTGTCGCAAGCTGCACAAGCAAGCAGTGAGCTTGCAGCTTCTGAGCTTTCTTCATCGCAAAATTCTTCTGATCCACAAAAGTCTGTGCGCGCCAGTCAGGTTTTTTTGGTCGCGCCAGAAAATAAGCAAACTGTCCGTGATAATACAGGAAAAGTTGCCGTCTCTTTAGGCTGCGATCAGCCGCTTGCTAAGGGGCAAACGTTGCGTGTGATCCTCGATGGGCAAGCGCAACCTGCGTCAACAAAAGTGGTCCAAATGCTAGAAAATGTCGATCGCGGTGAGCACGTTGTCAGCGTAGATCTCCTCGATGATGGTAAGGTGATTTTTAGCTCTCCTAAACACATTTTTTATATGCATCGAACGATAGCGAAGAAAAAAGCGCGCGAACACAGTCAGCCTCAGTAAATTTTTATGGAGAGCGGCAGCTTGAAAATGATGGCGCTGACAATGATAAAAATTTGCCACCGCGCGCCGCTGGTAAATTTTATTTTTATAAAAAAATCAATAAAACAACGTGTTAGATGAAAAGTGCTTTTTGCACCGTTGCCGCGCAATACTTTTTACTTTAGTAAATCAACGTTTTAAATTGTTATTTAGAGTACAATGAAAATTGCGCAATATGCATTTTTATTAAAGACGATGCTGAACTCAGTTATCGCGCAAGGAATTTTTTATGCCTTTGGATAAACCGTCACACAGCCAAGATCCCTTTTCAGCCAGAGAAGCTGAAAATTACGAAAACCCCGTGCCAAGTCGCGAGTACCTGCTTGAAGTTATTAAAAATTTAGATGCTCCAGTGAGCAGAGATGAGCTATTTGCACAGCTTGGTTTAACGACTGAGGATGAATATGAAGGCCTGCGTCGCCGGTTGCGTGCGATGGAGCGAGATGGACAGCTAATTTTCACGCGCCGTCAATGCTACGCGCTGCCGGAGCGCATTGATCTGGTGAAAGGGGTGGTAATTGGCCATCGCGACGGGTTTGGTTTTTTGCGCCTTGAAGGAAAAACGGGCAAAGACGATTTGCTGCTGCCGCACCATCAGATGAAAAGTTTGCTGCATGGTGATGTGATCTTAGCGCAGCCTGCAGGCACCGATAAACGCGGTCGCAAAGAGGCGCGTGTGGTACGGGTGCTTGAGGAGCGCAAAGGGCAAATTGTCGGGCGTTTCTTCCTTGAAAATGATCAAGGCTACGTGGTTGCCGACGATTCAAGGTTTAGCCAAGATATTCAAATTCCTCAGCAAGATCGCTACGGCGCTCGCATGGGCAACGTGGTTGTGGTTGAAATTGTGCAAAGGCCGACTCGCAAAAGCACCGCGGTTGGCAAAATTGTCGAAGTGCTTGGCGAAAATATGGCGCCTGGTATGGAGATTGAAATTGCGCTGCGCACGCATGACATTCCGCACCAGTGGCCAAAAGCGGTACTTGAGCAGATCAAGCAGTTTTCTGCTGAAGTGCCAGAAGAAGCTAAAGTGGGGCGTGTCGATCTGCGTGAGTTGCCGCTTGTGACCATCGATGGCGAAGATGCTCGCGACTTTGATGACGCCGTCTTTTGTGAAAAGAAAAAGTCTGGTGGCTGGCGTTTGTGGGTAGCAATTGCCGACGTGAGTTATTATGTGCGTTCTGGCAGCGCGCTTGACCAAGAGGCGCAAAAGCGCGGTACTTCGGTTTATTTCCCCTCGCAAGTGATCCCGAT
>JBOFXO010000298.1:0-2714 GCA_051654185.1 Vibrionaceae bacterium
AAGCTACCTTCCCTTCGCATTATCTTACATGGCAGCAGCACGGCATTGAGCTTGTTTTTCTTAAACAAATGTTGGGTTTGTCGCCTTTAGCCGGGATCAAACACCTTAACCGCCTTGAGCAGATCTTGCTGAAAAAAGAGCTTTTAGAAACAGGCGCTCAAGAAGAGGGAATTGTGTGCCGTTTGGATGGCTTTGTTGTCGAAACAACGGCGGCCAATCTTTTTTGGCTCAAAGGGGGAGTGCTGTTTACTCCGACTCTTGATCTTGCCGGGATCAAGGGGGTGCTGCGCGAGCAGGTGATCAAAGCTGCTTTAGAGATAGGGTGTTGCGTACAAGAAGTGCTAGTTAAACCGGACGTTTTGCTCAGCGCCGATGCTCTCTTTATTTGTAATGCGCTGATGGAGCTGGTTCCTGTGCGCAGGCTGCAAGCCACTACATGGAATGATTTTTCTTTTTGTCAAAAATTAAGGATGAGATCAGGTGCGTAAAAAATTAAAGATTGCATTACAGCTTAGCGTTATCGCCGCGATTGCGGCGACGGGATGGGCTGGATTGCAGGTACAATCTTTTATTAATAGTCCCATCAGGTTAACCAAAGCAACCTTTATCACGGTGCCAGAAGGGACCAATTACAACTTATTGACCCGCAACTTGGCCAAACAGGGCATTTTGGAGGCGACGATTTGGTCGCGCCTTGCTGGACGTGTTATTCCGCAGCTACAGCAGCTTAAAGCGGGCACTTATCGCGTGCAGCCCAATATTTTAGTGTGGGAGCTGTTTGAGCAGCTGCGCTCAGGCAAAGAGCATCAATTTTCGATAACCTTTATCGAAGGAAGCACTTTTTCGCAGTGGCGCACCTTGCTTGCAAGCGCGCCTTACCTTAAGCAGACGCTCGATGGAGAAGCTGAAACTGCGATTGCCCAAGAGCTGGGTTTTGATTCGCCGCATACCGAAGGGCGTTTTTTACCAGAAACTTACCACTATGTGGCTGGCGAGTCGGATTTTTCTATTTTAAGGCGCGCGGCGCGTGCGCTTGATAATAGCTTGCAAAAAATTTGGGCGCATCGTGATCCTTCGTTGCCTATCAGCTCCCCTTATGAGCTTTTGATCTTAGCTTCGATTGTCGAAAAAGAGACCGCCATTGCGCATGAGCGAGGAAAGGTGGCGTCGGTGTTTGTCAATCGCCTGCGCAAAAAAATGCGTTTACAAACCGATCCTACGGTGATTTACGGCATGGGAGATACTTATGCCGGAAATATCCGCAAAAAGGATCTGCAAACATTTACGCCTTATAACACGTATCTTATCCCAGGGCTGCCGCCTACACCTATCGCTATGCCAAGTGTTGCGTCGCTGCAAGCTGCGGCAAAACCTGATGCTACGCCCTTTCACTATTTTGTGGCGGATGGCAAAGGTGGTCATGTGTTTACCGCGACCTTAGTCGAGCATAATCGGGCAGTTGCTGCGTATTTAAAAGAGTTAAGAAGTAAAGAGAAATAATGCTATGACGCAAGGTAAGTTTATTGTAATTGAGGGATTAGAAGGGGCTGGTAAGTCGACTGCTGTGCAGGTTGTGCTTAATGCGCTAAAAAAAAGAGGGCTGACGGTGATCACAACGCGTGAGCCGGGGGGCACGCCGTTGGCTGAAAAAATGCGTGCGCTGATCAAAGAGGTTCACCCCGATGAGCCGCTTACTGATATGGCAGAGCTTTTTTTGCTGTATGCTGCGCGCACGCAGCTTGTGGAAAACGTGATAAAACCTGCTTTAGCGCGCGGTGAGTGGGTGATTGGCGATAGGCACGATCTCTCTACGCAGGCCTATCAAGGCGGCGGGCGCGGCTTTTCTGCGCAGGTGCTTGCTGCGCTGCGCGATATGGCGCTTGGCGATTTTCACCCCGATCTGATTTTGTACATGGACATCGATGCTGCAACAGGCTTAGAGCGTGCGCGCACGCGCGGCGCGTTAGACAGAATAGAGCAGCAGCAACTCGATTTTTTTGAGCGTGCACGTAGCCGCTACCGTGAGCTGATGGCAAAAGAGCCGTGCGCGCGGACCATAGATGCGAGCCTGTCAATTGACGAAGTGGCCGCGCACTTGACGCAGGAGCTAGAAACGTGGCTGAAGCACAACGCCAACTAGGGCAAATTTACCCTTGGCAGCAGGCCACTTGGCAAGCATGGCTGCCGCTTGTGCAGCAAAATCGTCTGCACCATGCCCTGTTGTATTGCGCGCCGTCTGGCAGCGGTGAGCTTGCGCTGCTGCAGCGATTAAGCCAAGCGCTATTGTGCCAGCACAAAGAAGCAACCCCTTGTCACACCTGCCACAGCTGCAGGCTATTTGTAAGCGGCGCTCACCCTGATTTTCATCACGTCACGCCCAAAGAGGCGGGCAAGTCGCTTGGGGTTGATTTGATCAGAGAATGCAGCGAAAAAGCGCTGCAGTCATCGCAGCTTAATGGACGACGCGTGATCTTGATTGAGCCTTGCGAGCAGATGGGGGAAGCTGCGGCAAATGCGCTTTTAAAGACGCTCGAAGAGCCGCCGCAAGGGTGCCATTTTATTTTGCTCACGCATTCGCTTGAAGGGATGCTTGCAACGGTTGTCAGCCGCTGTTTTGTGCACAAAGCCGCGCCGCCTGCCGCTGAACTTGTGCAGCAATGGCTGACTGTTGAGTTAGGTCAAGAAGCCTCTTTGCAAAGTGTGCGCTTATGTAG
>JBOFXO010000299.1:0-1300 GCA_051654185.1 Vibrionaceae bacterium
GAAGCAAGCGGTTTATCGATATCGTTTTTTAAGAGTGCCAGTTTGGCAGCCTTAGGATGTTGTTGCTGGCGCAGCTGTGCCAGGTAGCTGGGAGTAAGGCTAAGTAAAATCGCCTCAAGGATAGAACAAACAAAAGAAATGCCAATGGCAATTGTTACATAAATTAATAGCAGGATCATCGTATTCCTAGCCGTAAATGAAAGGGTTTGAGCTTACTAACAGACAATACATCAAGTCTTAATTAGGAAAAAACAAGAGTCAACCTTTAAATGCGAATGAAATTTTGTGAGAATACACCCAGTTTGTGGTGAAATACAGCGCAGATGAGTGATTGCAGCTACACAAACCTTTGCTAGTTTGACTTGTTTTATTTAGAGTTGAGTTGCTTTAAAAAACTTCACAAGGGAAAACCTACATGAACAAAACTAATTTGATTGATCTGATCGCAGAAAATGCAGATTTATCGAAAGTGCAAGCTAAAGCTGCATTAGAAGCTATGCTGATGGGAATTGAAAGTGCGTTAAAAGACGGAGATCAAGTGCAACTGATTGGTTTTGGTACTTTTAAAGTAAACCACCGCTCAGCTCGTACTGGCCGTAACCCACAAACGGGTAAAGAGATCCAAATCGCAGCTAGCAACGTACCTGCGTTTGTTGCCGGTAAAGCGTTAAAAGAAGCCGTAAACTAAAAAATGATCCGCCAAAGCGTTAAAGTTTTGGCGGTCTTTTTTAGCTAACGCTTTATTTTTGCAAAAAATTTGGACTGCGTAAGTTTACTCTTTAGCAGCCCAAGTTAAGCATCGAAGCTAAGCGGTTAATAATTTGAACTAAATGTTCGCAAAATTAAACGATTGCCAGCAGCTCGACATCAAAGATCAATGCAGAGTAAGGGGCAATTGCTTCACCAGCGCCACGCTCACCATAAGCTAGCTCATGCGGTATGTACAAACGCCATTTTGAGCCAACAGGCATTAATTGCAGCGCTTCAACCCAACCTTTAATGACTGCTGTCACAGCAAATTGTGCAGGCTGCCCGCGTTCAACAGAGCTATCAAAAACCTGACCATCAATAAGCGTACCGTGATAATGAACGCTAACTGTGTCTTTACTGCTTGGAATTTTGCCAGAGCCTTGCGTTAACACTTCATATTGCAAGCCTGAACCGGTTGTTTTCACTTCAGCGCGCTTTGCATTTTCTTGCAAAAATTTTACGCCAGCTTCGCCGGCTTTTTTGCCTTGCTCTTGGCGTTGCTGCTCGGCTTGTTCGTGCAGCTCACGCAGCGCATAATTGATGTCATCCA